>JBBQST010000369.1:0-4825 GCA_038213625.1 Thermoflexales bacterium | reverse complement strand
GTGACGCTCGGCTCCATCCACCTGCCCGATGATGCGATTCGCATCCTGGACGAGCGAATTGCGCGCTATGCCGCATGAGAGCGGCTAGCTGCTAGCAGCCAGCCGCTGGCGAATAGCTGCTGGCAACCAGCCATTAACAACTCAGAAAGAACGTGCCTGAGGGGGCGCTTGAATGCTCAAAAATTGGAAGGTTTGGTTAGGCTTTGGAATCAGCATCATTGCCTTGTATTTTCTGCTGCGCGATGTGCCGATTCGCGAATTGGGCGCAAGCCTGAATCAGGCCGACTGGATTTGGTATCTGCCGGCGGTGCCGATCTGGCTCATCAGCCTGGTCGCGCGGGCGATACGTTGGTCCATCCTCATGGAAGGCGCGCCGTTCTGGGTGTCGTTTCACACCACCAACATCGGCTACATGTTGAACATGCTGCTGCCGGCCCGCCTGGGTGAAGTGGCACGCGTCTATGTCATCAGCGAACGCGCCAAAATTCCGGCCGCCAAAGCGCTGTCCTCGATCGTGGTCGAGCGCGTGCTGGATTTGGCTGTGGTGCTGCTGATGTTCGTGGTCTTCGCCCAATTTTTGCCCATGCCGCCGTCGTTGGCCACGGGTGCCCGACTGGCTGGCATTGCGGTTACGGCCATGATCATCATCGGCGCCATCGTCGTGTGGCAGGCGCTGCGCTTCGAGGCTTTGTTGGGGCGTTTGTTCGCGCGCTTCCTGCCCAAAGTGGATGCGGCGCCGTGGCTGATGCGCTTTCGTGATTTGTGCCGCGGCTTTGCCGTGATCGGCACGCCCAAACGCTTCACCCAGGTCATGCTCTACACCGTGTTGTTGTGGGGCTCGGCCCTGGTATATGCCTGGTTCACCATGCGCGCGTTTTTGCCGCAAGCCCAGTTTGACCAAGCGGGTTTGTTTCTCGTGGCGGCCAACCTGGGTGGCGCGGTGCCGTCGGCGCCAGGGGCCGTGGGTGTGCAGGAGTTTGCCGGCATCAGTGTGCTGGCGCCCTTCGGCCTGGATGTCACTCGCGTCACCACCTATGCCTTCTTCTGGACCTTCTCACAGCGCATTGTGCTGATCATTTTGGGTGCAGTCGGTCTGCTGGCCATGGGGGTGTCTTTGAAGAGCCTGACCGGCTCCAAACCCAAACCCGTGGTCGATGCCGGCACGAATGCCAGCGCAAAAGCGTAGGGGCGAAGCATTCGAGACGGTGAGATGTCAAACCGCGTTGAGTTCACGAATGCTTCGCCCCTACGACATGATGCCGCAAACGACGGGTCGCAGACGATATGGCGTGCCCCTTTCCAAAAAATGCACCCATGAAGTGCCCTTGCTGCGAAGAAGCTTTACAATGCCGCATCGGCATGCGCGTCTTACAACTGCTCACCTATTACACGCCCAACCTCAGCGGCCTCACTATCTACGTCGAACGGCTCTCGCGCGGTTTGGCCATGGCCGGGCATGATGTGACAGTTCTGACCTCGCAGTTTGATCCCAAACTCCCACTGCAAGAGATATGCGACGGCGTGAAGATCGTGCGTGTGCCGGTGGCGTTTCGAGTCAGTAAGGGCGTGGTGATGCCGACCTACGGCAGGCACGTGCGGGCATTACTGGGCCACCACGACATCGCCCATTTGCATCTCCCTCAATTTGACGGCGCTGGGCTGGCATTGAATGCGCGATTGCGCGGCAAACCTTCGCTGCTCACCTATCACTGCGATATTTTGCTGCCCAAGGGATTGATCAACAGTGTGGCCCAACCGGTGGTGCACACCATGAACCATGTCGCCGCCCGGCTGGTCAATAAGATTGTGGCCTATACCGACGACTACGCCAAAAACTCACCGTTTCTGTCGCGCTATATGCACAAACTGACGGTGATTCCGCCTCCAGTGGAGATGGTGACGCCGACGGCCGAGGACATCGCCGCATTGGCACGCAAATGGCACATGGACACGGGCCGGCCCATCATCGGTGCCGTGGCCCGGCTGGCAACGGAGAAAGGGGTTGAGGTGCTGGTCAATGCGCTGGAGATTTTGCTCAAGACCCATCCCAATGCGCAGGTGTATTTTGCCGGCCCGTACCAAAATGTGTTGGGTGAAGCCGAGTATGCCCAACGCATTCACACGCTGGTGGACAAGCTAAATGCCAACGGCACGCACTGGACGTTCATGGGCCCACTGCACGGCCGCGAGCTGGCCGCGTTCTATGCCAATTGTGATGTGACGGTGCTGCCGAGTTTGAACTCGACTGAGTCTTTTGGGCTCGTTCAGGTCGAATCCATGTTGAACGGCACGCCCAGTATTTGCAGCGCGTTGCCGGGGGTGCGGGTGAGCGTGCAAACCACCGGCATGGGCAAGGTGGTGCCGATTGGAGACGCGCCGGCACTGGCCCAGGCCATTGTCGAAGTGGTGGCCAACCGTGCCGCTTTCGTCAAACCCCGTGCGTTTATCGAGAACCACTACAGCACCCATAAATCGGTTCGCATGTATGAGGAGCTGTATCGGTCCTTGGCGGCATAGACCTTTGCTGCCACGCTTCTAATCATGCTTTAGATGGTTACTAAATATCAACGTTATCTTGTAGGTTGCTTTGCAAGTCTGGCAGCTAACACAGGGAACGTTTTGCTTAGTGAGGAAGGTAGCTTATGAAACCCTTGGGCAGTGAAGTCGGTCAACCCGATGAGGCCAAACGGCGGGATCGAGCGGCATTGGGCTGGTTCAGCCTGGGCACGCTACTGGGCGCGGCCATTGCCGTTGGCGTCATTCTATTTACCGGAATGGCTGGTCGGCCAAACGGTGCCTTGGCCAACCCCTCTGCAAGCCAGTCGCTAGACGTGGAGGCGATTCGCGAAGCGGCGCGGCAGGGCGCGTTGGAAGGCGCGAACACGGCGATTGTGGCTGAGTCCACCCGCTCGGCCATCGAATTGGCCCAGAGCGAGAAGACGCAAGATACGGCCCAACCACAGGCTCAATTGCCGCGACCCGCCGGCCCAGAGAAGCCGCCGACGCAATATCCAGTGCGCGATGCCAATGCGCGCGGAAGCGTTACTGCGCCGATCACGATGATTGAGTATGGTGACTTTGGCTGCGTCTACTGCGAGAACTTTCATCAGAACACGTTGCAAGCCGTGTTGGATAACTATGTGGCCACCGGCAAGGTGCGGCTGGTCTACAAGCAGATGCCCATCGTCAGTTTGCATCCCGGCGCAGATTTAGCGGCCGTGGGATCCGAGTGCGCGGCCGATCAGGGCAAGTTCTGGGACTACCACGATGTCTTATTTGCCCGCAACGATGCGCCGTTTACCAACGAGATGTTGATTGCCTGGGCCGGCGAGTTGAAACTGGACACCGCCAAATTTACGGCCTGTCTGACGGACGGCGCGGCAGCCCAACGGGTGGAAGCCGACATGAACGAAGCCCAACAAGTGGGTGTGCGCGGCACGCCGTCCTTCCTCATCAACGGCCAGCTGTTTGTCGGCGCGCAGCCATATCAGAATTTTGTCGCCAAGTTGGATGAGTTGTTGGGCGCCCAATAGATTTTAATTTCTTGTGGGCTGGCTGCTGGCTGTAGAAAGGATCGTGCACGTGCATGTGCACGTCAAACGTGCACGATCCTTAATTCATCGGCTCAGTTACTTTACAAACACGTCTAAACATGTGTTTTACCCACCACCTCTGTTAGCATTGGCGCGTGGCCTCAATTCCCATACCCCAAGACGCGCTGAGTGAATTTTCGGTTCACCGCACCTGGCATTCCGATCGGCGCAGCACCTTGCGCTGGATCTTCTCGCACATGTCGCGGCACAGGATTTCCCTGCTGGGCATTCTCGTTGGCGCAATTGGCAATGCCGGCGGCGCATCGCTGTTGCCGTTGTATGTCGGCATGGCCTTCGACGCGCTCACCCGGCCGCAGCCCGATTTCAACATCGTCGTCACAGCAACCCTGCTCATCGTTGTCTCGCAGATCATTCGCGGCAGTCTGCAACTGCTGCGCAACTTCTCGGCCGAGATTATTGGCCAGCGCATCGAACGCGATGTGCGCGAGGAGCTTTACACAGACCTGCTCGGCAAGAGCATGGAGTTTCACGACCGCCAGAGCATTGGCGATGTGATGGCGCGCGCGACCAACGATGTGCGCGAGTTGAATCTGTTTATGACGCCGGGTGTGAACGTGGTGCTCGGCTCCGCCATGTTCCTGATCTTTCCCATCATCTTCGCGCCGCGCATTCACCCCCAACTCGTGATCGTGCCGGTGCTGTATGTGCTGGCCTACTTCTTTCTGGTGCGGCGCTACCTGGTGCGCCTGGGGCCGGCCACCGAGCGCGTGCGCAAGGCGTTTGGCCAGATGAATGCGACCTTGGCCGAATCCATTGAAGGCATTGAAACGGTGAAGGGTGCGGCGCAGGAAGCGCGTGAACAGAAGCGCTTCGGCGTTGCGTTGGATGAGTGGCGGGCCGCCAGTGTGGGGCAGGGCGATGTGGAAGCGCCGTTTTTGCCGTCGCTGTCTTTGGGCGTGACCATTGCTTTGGGCCTGCTGCACAGCCTGTATTTGTATCTCAACGGCCAGATTGCCATCGGTGATGTGGTCGCGTTCAACGGCTTGATGATGCAGTTCCAATTCCCCACATTTGCGGCTCAGTTTGCCTACTCGCAAATGGCGTCGGGTGTGGCCGGCGGCAAGCGTATTTTGGAGCTGATGAATGCCGAGAATCGGCTGGATGAAAATGCCGCGGGCTATGCGGAGCCGATGAAGGGCGATGTCTCATTTCGCGATGTGTCGTTTGGGTATGTGCAAGGTGCGGATGCGGCCGATGCGCTGAGCCATGTC
>JBBQST010000368.1:0-4861 GCA_038213625.1 Thermoflexales bacterium | reverse complement strand
CGGCATTGGCAAAGGCCACCAGATGCTCGGCAATGGCGCGCACGTTGCCGTCTGGCAAGAGCGCCAAGGTCTGATTCGAAGTGCGAGCGGGTGCCATAGCAGTTGGGGTTATCACAGAACAAATATTCTACTCGCAAGTGCGCGTCGCAACTGCGCGAGCTGACGATTTCCGATCAAACCACCTGAATCCTACATCAGGCCGGGGAAGAAGGGGAACGCGGGGAAAGATCGTGCACGTGCACGTCATACGTGCACGTGCACGATCTTTCCCCGCGTTTTCAGGTGCTCCATTTCTAATGTCGGTATGCTATTCTGCACGCAGGATTAATCAGCAAATTGCCTGTGTCTATCTGGATCTAAGAAGACAGGTTGGAGAACAAAATCAATGGACGAGCAGAACAAAACTGACAACACCAACGCGCCGGCCAACACCAGCGTGAATCTCACCAGCGGGTATGGGCCGTTGGAAGATCAATTGCGCACGGCCCTGCGCGAGGTCTACGATCCTGAGTTGGGCATGAGCGTGGTCGAGCTGGGCCTGATTCGCAAGTTTGAGTGGGAGCCCGACCAGGTCGAGGTGACCATGATCCTGACCACCCCATTCTGCCCCTACGGCCCCTCGATCATCGAGCAGGTGCGCGCCAAATCCGTCGAGGTGACTCAGCGCACCGCCAAGGTCACCTTGGGCCTGGAAATGTGGGAGCCCACCATGATGGAAGACCAGGCCGCCGCGAATTGGGGACTGTATTACTAGGAAGTTGTTAGTGGTTAGTTATTAGTGGTTAGTAGCGAAAGCTTTCTTCACTAATAACTAACCACTAACAACTAACTACTTCTGTAGAACCATCTTCTCAAACGCCTCGGCCGTCCACGGCAGGGCGGGTTTGAAGAAGTGTTCGTAGATGGCTTGCGCATAGACTCGGACCTCGTATTGCGCTTCCTCGGCCATCCGCAGGCTCAAAAACGTCATCAGGTTGTGGGCGTCCACTTTGGCCACCCAGGTGTAATACACCGAGAAGCCGGGCAAAAACACGCGCGCTTGCTCGCGGGCCACACCCATCTTGAGCGCCTTCTCGTAGAGTGCATAGCCACGCGCGTAGTGCTCCAGTAAATCCTGCGAGAGCTCGGCTCCCTCTTCGGTGGTCAACTCGCCCAGGCTGGCTTGCTTGTTGGACGGCGACTGCTTGCGCCACACGTCCGGCGTGTAGAAATCGTTCTCCTCGAAGGCGACATAGCGGCCCGATTGCGCATTGAAATTCCACGTGCGGTGCCGCACCCACTGCCACCAGGTCACGACCGGCGCGCGCACCCGAAACTTGAATTCCACCTGCTCGAATGGGCTGGTGTGCCGGTGATTCAATAAATAGAACAGCAGCTTTTTGTCTTTCTCGCCGCCCTTGCTCTCGCCCAAAAATGAGACGCGTGCGGCATTCACAATCGCCAGATCGTCGCCCATCAGGTCCTGTAATTCCACCCAGCCTTTGTCCAGCACGGCCACGCGCCGGCCCAGTAATGAAGGTGTCGAAGGTGTCGAAGGTGTCGGAGGTGTCGAAGGTGCATCGGCTTGCACTGCGGCCAAATCAACTGCCATATGCCAATGATACTGTGCTGCATTCGGGTCTTCGAACACGAATTCTTTCGAATCAGTCTGTGATCTGGCTTTGTGTCTGTGTGGTAAAAAGCTTCTGCCCTCATAGCCAACGGTTGCGTCGGAAGATGGCCAGCATACCGAGCAACAGCGCGGCCATAAACGCGAGTGCAAACACCAGCGAAAGCGGGTGCTCGCCAAATGGAATGACCACGTTCATGCCCAGGATGCTGGCCACTAACGTGAGCGGCAGAAAGATGACCGAGATGAGCGTGAAGGTTTTCATCTCGCGGTTCAGCCGATACGAGTTCCAGTTGAAGATGGTGGAATCCAAACCTTCGATCATCTCTTTCTGCTCTTCGAGCATGTCCCACAACTTGTCCAGGTTGTCGGTCAGATCGCCGAAATAAGCATCCTCGTCCACATTGAGAAATGGCCGTGGCTGAAGCGCCAGCGATTCAATCACATCAAAATTGGGATGCAGAATGCGGCGCAAACTGATCACATCACGCCGTAGATAGGACAGCTCTTCGACCACCTTTTGCGCGTCCTGCTTGAAGATGGTCTCTTGCAACTGGCCGACGCGTTGATCCAGCCGATAGACCATGGGGAAGCAATATTTGAGAAGTGCTTCCAGGATCGAATACAGCAGGAAGCCGACGCCACGCGACATGAGTCTGGCCTGGGCTTCGGGCGACTGCAAGTTCTCCATCAAGGTGAACATCGGCCTGGCATTGGCATCGTACGTCGTGATCAACACACGGGACGCGACCACCAGATCAATCTCGCTGGCCGTTGTCAACCGCGTGGTCTTGTCGAACGTGGGAATGTGCAACACCAGAAACAGATAATCGCCCTCATCCTCTTCGTCCAGCTTGGGGCGTTGCAGATGCGACAAAATATCCTCGGCGTGCAAGGGGTGCAGCCGGACGAGTGAGCGCACCTGAGCCAGATCGGCCTCGGCCGGTGTGGCAATGCTCAGCAGGGTGAGCCCGGCGTGTTGAATCAGTGTTTGGTTCATGAAGTCGCGATTACTTGCCTGGTCTATTTAGTTGGATACAAAGCCGCGCCCAATTGTTCAATTAGATCAAAACGTCCCGCGGCAAGAGACTCGCCATATTGGACGAGTTCGCCAGTGCGCAGGTGTTGCCAGGCCGCCCACGGCGCTTCCCTGCGCCAGCCGCGCACCTGGGCATCGACGATGGCACGCTCGCCGCGCACAAAGGCAGTGCGTGTGGCAGCGTCCCAGTCTGGCATGGCCGACGCCACACGCGCCAGCCGCTCCACAATCACATCGGCATAGCGTTGCCCCAGCGTGGCCGATGAGCCCGCCTCGATCGTGTCGGTGGCACCATAGTCGGGATCGGTGCGAATGCGCTCCAGCTTCACCAGCTCGGGATGCAGATGCATCAACAGCGAAGTCTCGCCAATGCCAGCGTGATCTCCAAGATAGCCCACATCATGGGCCAGCCAATACTCCGGCGTGCCCAACACCGGGATTTGCAGGCGCTCAGTCATACGCGCGCCGGTCTCGCGCACCACGATCTGCTGGTTGTGGCCGTAGTGGCCGGTGAGCATGAGGATGGCGCGGAAGCCCAGCCGATGAAACTCGCGGCATAGCTTCTCCAGCCACGGCCGTAACAAGGTGTTGTCCCACGACTCCTCGTCCTCCATCTGAACCGTGGCCGGCATGTCCAGCCCACCCATGCCGCCATACAGCGGCGGATGCACCACGCCACCCGAGCGCTGCGCCGCCTGCACGCACAGCGCATGCGCCTTCAACGCGTCGAGGCCGAGCGCATTGTGCTCGCCGTGCCACTCCACAGTGCCGAGCGGCAAATACACCACCGGCCGCTTGTGCACCGCCGCGCGAAATTCGACCGGCAACAGCCGTTCCCACTGCACTTCAGTTTGTTCTTGATTCATCTTCGTGTGACCTCGACAGATGTTTTGGACAGAATAGACGTTATGCGAAATAGCAGTTTTGCTGTAGTTGCAGAGGCAAACCTGCCTTGGTAGGGGCGCAGCATGCTGCGCCCCTGCGAAAATCCAACACCCAACAAGGCCTTATTGCAGATCGTCACTTTCAGAGATTCCACCCATTATCATTTCGCATAACGTCTAATGAACAAAACATCTGAGTAGTTACCAATTCTGTCTAAAATCCGAAAAAGCAAGTTGGGGCAATGACCAATATACTTTCAAGGAGTGAAATTGTTGGGCGAGCCTATTGCGCCCCAATTTCAGAATTGGAGTCATGCCAAATTCCATGAATACACCTGCTTCGCCTCATTTCACGCCAGTCGATCTCGCCGGCAGCTTTAATCACGACCGGGCCTTGCTTCAGAAGGGCTTATTGTCGCCCCAGGATATTGGTCTTGGCTTCGGCCTGTCCAAATTTCAAGGTATGCCCTTTCTCCTCGGCGAAGCCAATCGCCCCAACGTCATCCTGCTGGACCAGACCGCCGTGACCATTGCGCTGCCAGATGTGCTCGCCACCTATGTGTTAATGGTCCATACCGTCGAAGATCGCATCACCCACTATCAAACTGGGTTTGCGGACTACCAAAGTGACGGCAACGAACTCGGCCAGCATGTGTCTGACTACGCCCTTGAATATGCTGATGGGTCTGTGATCAACACGCCGGTGTTGCGGCGCTTCGCCATCCAGCAAAGCCGCATTGGCTGGGGGGCCAGCGCGTTTGAGGCGATGCCGGCCTTGCAACCCGATGTGTTTCGGACGACGAGTGAAGATCAGGTATTGGGCCACATGCCAGCGCAGCTATGGGGCCGGGGTGAAACGCGGCACAGCTCCAGCCGCGAGCAACCGGGCGACTTATTGTGGATCTATGCCCTGCCCAATCCGCATCCCGACAAACCCATTCGCGCGTTGGTCTGCACGCCCAGGCAGGAGCGCTCGGCCATTTATGCCATCACCACCACCCAAATTGCCGAGCATCCCTTGCGGCCCGGCCTGCGGCGCAAGCTGCGGCTGACCTTGCCGGAGGGCGCGAAGCTCAATGCGTTGGGTGAATTTGACGGTCTCGCGATTGATATGGGCCGTGTGATCTCGGCCCGCGCTGTGCTGGCGTATGACCCGACGCGCTGGTTGAGTGCCGAGCCGGTGGTGTTGCCCACACCATCCACTCGCGAGGTCATCGTTGAATATGCCGCCCATCCCAATGCAAAGCTATATGTCGAAGCCGGTGATGGCACACGCCAGGTGGTTGAGCTGGCCGCGATCAGTGATGCCAATCTCATCGAGGTGCAGCC
>JBBQST010000367.1:0-4868 GCA_038213625.1 Thermoflexales bacterium | reverse complement strand
CTAACCTCGCTCCAGACCTTGTGGGTTTTGTAAACCCGCGAGGTCTTTATGGCCGATACCCGCACACACGCCAGTCGCTGCCCTCCTGGGTCAACTTGAATTGCTGCTGGGCCAGATCGCGCTCGCGTGTTTCGCCCTCGTAGCTGGTTTTGATCTTGCCCTGGCACGCCACAAACGCGGCGTTGCCCTCGGTGCCGCTGACCGAGCAGGTCATCCCTTCGATCTCGCCTTGCAACGATTGGAAAGTGCTGGCCTCGACCCGGGCCTGACTCTCCCAATCGGCACACGACAGGGCAATCATCTGATTCACATCGGCCTTCACCCGCGCCTGTAAATATTGCTCCACCACCTTGGGCGCACCGGCCGGGTCGCTGCTGGCCGAAGCGCAGGCGGTGACAAACAGGGCCGCAACGAAGATGGCGAGCACGAATGGTTGGGAGTTCAGTTGAAATCTTTTCAATTCTTGTTTTGACCTAAGCCTGGCGTGATATTCCACCTAAGCACAGCGTCTCTTTCCTCGGAGCCGATTCTAATCAGCTAGAATTTTCAGACATGCAGTCGCGAAACGCCAATGCCCGCACAGTCCGCACATTGCTTCTGACCGGCATCGGTTTATTGGCCTTGATTCTGGGTGCAATCGCACTTTTCAATTCCCTATCCACCAATAATGCAGGCACCGGCAATACGAGATTGGGTGTCACGATCTTCCCGCAAGCCACCGTGCCACCCACGTTGCCGCCAGCCATGGCCGACCAGCCGCCCACCCCTATGCCAGATTTACCGACCACGGAGCCTCAAAGCATCCGCCAATATGTGGTGGAACAAAACGATACCATGTGGGATATCGCGGTGAAGTTTGGGGTCACCCTGGAGCAAATTATTGGCGCGAATCCTGGCATCAATCCAGATTTGTTGGGTCTGGGTCAAACCCTCAATATCCCGCCTTCCACCTATGACCCGCCGGCCTTGCCCACCAGCGCGGCCGTCCCGTTGCCCAATCAACCCCAGGTCCCCAATGCGCCAAATCTGGCCAATGCCGTGCAGGGCTATGTTCTGGCCGAAGCAGGGGGATTGCGTCTGCGCAGTCTACCCAGCGCCGATGCCGAAATCATCACCCGGCTTGGCCCCAACACGCAGTTGCAAATTTTGGGCGAGGTGGCCGGCCAGCCGTGGATTCAAGTAGTGACACCCAACGGTACACAGGGGTTTGTGATGGCGGCATATGTTGCTATTGGCGGGGGAACGATTTTGCCCACGCTGGAACCCGCCCAGGGCCTCATCCCAACGGCCCCATCGATCCCGGTGGGGCCGTTGGAATATCCCTTCCTGTCGGATGTCTCGGCACGCGTGTATGACATCTTCCGCAGTGGACAGGCGCAGGGTAATTCGCCCAATCGAGTGGTGTTGGTCGGCGACAGCAATACCGACAATCCCCAGTTCTTCGCGCCGTTCGACTACGGCAACTACAACCTGGGCAATTATCCCTATTTGCAAAGCACGGTCGAATTCTTCAAAGGCTCCTTTGCCCAAAACAGCCCGGCAGCCAAGGGCGGCTTCAATACCACTCAGGTCCTGGCCCAGGGCGGTTGTGGCGATACCAATCTGGCCTGCGCGCTCAATCAGCAAAAGCCCAGCATCGCCCTCATTCTCCTCGGCACCGGCGACCAGCACACCTGGCAAACCTTCGAGGATCGCTACCGGCGCATTGTCGAAATCACCATCGCTCGCGGCGTCATTCCCGTGCTCATCACCAAGGCCGATGATCTGGAGTGCCGCGACAACAGCGCGCCGTGCGGCTTTATCAACGGCAAGATCGCGACCATTGCCGGCGAGTATCAGGTGCCGCTGCTGAACCTGCGTCAGGTGGTGCAGCCGTTGCCCGGCGGTGGCTGCATTGGCGATGGCTTTCACTTTAGCTTTCCACCCGATAACAAGAGTGCCTGGTTTACGCCCGATTATTTGCAATACGGCTACACCCAGCGCAATCTAACCGCGCTGCAAACGCTGGATGTCATCCGCCGCAAAGTGCTGCAGGGATAAAGATGGACTCCACCTCAGAGGTGGAGTCCATCTCCGTGTGCGCGTCAAACACGTTACACTTCGGCCCCGCAAACTCGGCAACACCAGCTCCACCCATGATTGATCAACCTCCCGCTCGGCACGATGCCTACCACGCCCTTCGTTTTCGCGATTTTCGTTTTCTACTGAGCAGCGCCTTTCTGAATGTGCTGGGCGCGCTCATCCAGAGCACGGCATTGGGTTGGGACATCTACAACCGCACCAATGATGTGCTCTTTCTCGGCTACGTCGGCCTGGCCCAGGTTATCCCGGCCATTCTGTTCTCGCTGTTTGCCGGCCATATCGCCGACAAATACGACCGCAAGCGCGTGGCACTCATTGCCCAGTCCGTGCTCATGCTGTGCTCGATCACGCTGGTCATTTTGTCTATCACACAGAGCTCGATCTGGCTGATCTATGTGCTGCTGTTTGTGCGCGGCACTGCCCAGGCCTTCAACGAGCCAGCCTACGGCGCACTGCTCCCTCAAACCGTGCCGCCCGATGCCATTGGCAGCGCCGTGACATGGAATATGACCGCGTTTCATGTCGCCGCCATCACAGGTCCGGCGCTGGCGGGCGCACTCATCGCCATCACCGGCAGCGCCACCTGGTGCTATGTGCTCGATGCCGGTCTATGGGTGCTCATCTTGCTAAGCGTGTGGCGGATTAAGGGCCGGCCCTATGAACGCAGCACAGAAGAGCTTTCGGTGCGTTCGCTGCTGGCCGGCGCACGCTTCATCTGGCGCGACAAAGTGATTCTCGCGTCGATCACGCTGGATCTATTTGCCGTGCTGTTCGGTGGTGCCATCACCCTGCTGCCCGTCTTTGCGCGCGACGTGCTGCGGGTGGACGAGTTTGGCTACGGCATTCTGCGAGCCGCGCCCAGCGTCGGCGCACTGCTGATGGCCGTGACCATGTCGCATTTGCCGCCGATGAAACAAGCCGGCCGCAATCTGTTGCTGGTCGTGATTGGCTTTGGTGTGGCGACGATTGTGTTCGGCCTGTCGCAGTCATTCTGGCTATCGGCATTCGCGCTGCTGCTCACCGGCGCGCTCGACAATGTCAGCATGGTGATCCGCGGCGCACTGGTGACCCTGCGCACCCCCGATGACATGCGCGGCCGGGTTGGGGCCGTCAACGGCATCTTCATCAGCTCATCCAACGAGCTGGGCGGCTTTGAGTCGGGATTGGTGGCCAAGCTCTTGGGGCCAGTGGCCGCAGCCGCCTCGGGCGGTGTCGCCACCATCGCCGTCGTGCTCGGCATCATGTGGATCTGGCCGCAACTGCGCAAGCTGGGCGAGCTAAAAGCGCCAGAGCCGGGGGAAGATTACCGAGATCAGATGCCAGAAGTCAGAGCCCGTTCATCTGAAATCTGATGTCTGACATCTGATCTCTCCTAATCTTCCACAATAATGACATGCAGCTCCAGCGGCCCATGTGCGCCGTACACCACGTTCATCTCGATGTCGGCGGTGCGGCTGGCCCCGGTCAACAAGACCACATTACTGCCCTCGTGGAAGGCTTGTAGGCCCTGCGAACGTTGGTGGGCCAGATAGTCTTCGAGCCGAGGCACCAATTGACTGGTCTTGATGATGGCGATGTGAACCGGCGGCAACAACGAGGCCGCGCGCGTGCGGCCCTCGCCCATCTCCAGCACCAGCGTGCCGGTGGCGGCAATGGCGCAGGCCGCGCCGGTGATGCCCACATCGGCCGCCGCCAGCTCGCGCATCTGGCCGCGCATAATCTCGATGCCCATGCCGCGCACCTCATCGGCAATCCGAAACGGCAAGGCAAAGTCCTCCCACTGGGTCAGCCGCTTCACATTTTTGTCGCGCAACAGGTTGAGCAGGATTCGGCGCGCATCGGCCTCATCCTCAGCGGGGTGTGCAGTGCCGTGCACGCGCTCCAACTCAGCGATGAAACGCAGCTTGAGCGCCGCGCGATCGCCCTCGACCCGCGCCACCGGCAGACGCGGCCCCACCTGCGGCCCCACATTGGGAAACGGCTTTTTGAGCCCTTCGGTGCCGGCGCGCAATTTCTTTAGGATGTCATCTCGTGCAGAAGTCATAGCGATTTACGCTTCTTGTAGCGCTCATGAAAGCTCTCTTTGGCAAAGGCGGGAAAGTCGCGGCTCTTCGTCCACCCATTAAACGGCGGCGGCAACTTCGTGATCTGGCCTTTACTATTCTTGATCAAATTCGTCGCCAGAACGCTCGCCCAGCCGCCCAACTTATATAAAGCCGGCGAACGCATGCTGATCTGAAACAGCTTGAGCCCCATGCGCCAACCCCAGGTCTGGCCACCCTGATCCACCAGGTCGCGGCGCAGTTTGAGCAACATGTCGGGAATGGCGATATCGACCGGGCAGGCGCTCTGGCACGCGCCGCACAGGCTGCTGGCGTGCGGCAGGCTCGGCATCGCTGTCACCCCGGCCAACAATGGCGAGAACACCGCGCCAATGGGTCCTGGATACACCGCGTTGTAGGCGTGGCCGCCGATGTTTTGATACACCGGACACACATTCAGGCACGCGCCGCAGCGAATGCACTTGAGCGCCTCGGCATACTCGGTGTTCAAAATGCGCGAGCGGCCGTTGTCGACAATCAGCAGGTAAAACTCCTCGGGGCCGTCGATCTCGTAGCTGCGCTTCGGCCCCGTCATCATGCTGACATAGACAGTCATGCGCTGGCCGGTGGCGCTGCGGGCCAGCAATTGCACCAGCGTGCCGAAGTCCTCCATGTTTTCGATGACCTTCTCCAGCCCCATCACGGCCACATGAATGCGCGGCGTGCCCGCACTCAGCCGGTTAT
>JBBQST010000366.1:0-4893 GCA_038213625.1 Thermoflexales bacterium | reverse complement strand
CCCAGACCAATCGAAAATGAGTCCATGCCCTGAATCGCCACGGCCCGCGGCTGTCCGCTCAATTGAAAGGACACGGCCCCGCCCGCCGCAACAGGTTTGTCGAGTTGAAACAACAAGAAGCTGCCGTTGGGGGTATTTTGCAAGCCCTTGTTGATGAGGCCGGTGGCTGTGATGGGGGTTCCACCCGCGGGCATCGCCTCCATATTCGGCAGCAACACGCTGGCACTGGCCACGGCATAGTCCATGGGCCGCGAGACGTTGTACGGCGAGCGATACGGCACATCGTAAATGACCGTAACCTGAGCGGTTCGATCGCCCGGCTCCACCACATCGTTGTAATACACATCGGTGCCACTCACGGTATAGCGGCTCGCAATTTGGGGTGGATCAAACCGCACATTGCGCGCATCGGCCGGCAATGAAAAGTGCAGGCTATGCGTCTGGCCATTGGGCAGTTTTCGCACATAGGCCATGTTGCTGGCATTATTAATGAAATACACCTCAACGACGGACAACGTGGCCTCGGTCACGTCCTGCACAAAGTAATACATCTCCGGCACACTGATCGCGCCTGGGTCGCTGGTGGTTTCGAACACCGGCACCAACCCGGTCAACACCACCGTCGTCGTCGGCACAAACTGTTGGGCCGGGCCGTAAAACTTGACTCCCTCAAACACGATCTCGGGTTGATAAAAATAATCGGCGCGGCGCGGCAGGTTCACAAAACTCACCACGTTGCTGGCGCTGATGGGTTGAGTGCGCGAGAACACTTCGCCGCTGGTGTCGTAGGCGCGCAGGGTCACGGCGGCGCCGGCCAGCGTGGCCGTGTTGGTGTTGGCGAGGGCCGCGGCTAATAGAATCTCCCCATCACCACTGACGGCCGCCTCACGAATGGCCACCGGGTCGGCATAGCCATAGGCCAGCGTGCGCACGTAGTCGGCCACCAGCAGCCGTTGCGCATCAGTAAGTTTCACGGCTTGATGCGGTTCACTGGCGGCTGCATGGGCGGCAATGCCGTTGGAGATGTCCATCAGCGATGTGTTCGCCAGCCAGTTGAGATCGGTAAAAGCTGTGGCAGAGATGGCCGTGGTGTTGCCAGCGCTATGGCAGGCCGCGCACTGTTCGGCAAATAGCGCACTGCCGCTGGTCACGGTTTGCGATGGCGTGCCAAGTGCCCACACATACGCCTGCACATCCCAACGTTGCTGCGCGCTGAGCGACTGACCAAACGGCGGCATGAGGTTTTCGATGCGGCCATTGGTGATGATCTGGTGCCACTCGGTGGGCTTGACACCGCGAGCGCGGGTTAGATTCACCAGATTGGCCACCACCTTGCCTTGGGCGCGCAACGTGGGCGCTTGGGGGCCGTTGCCATCGCCGTTTATGCCGTGGCAGGCGGCGCAGCGATCTGCAAAAAGAGCCGCGCCAGCCACCGCATCCGGGGGCTGCAAGGGGGCTATCTCACCATCGTTCAGCCGTGTCGGCACAACTGCCGGCGTTAGCAAATTGTCGTTGAAGCGCGGGCGTTCGGTGGCAGAGCACCCTGCCAGCAAGACCACGCCCATGACCAACCCAAACGCGGCAAAACCGTGCAAGTGCTGTGAAAACGAGAGGAGCGATTGCCGGCAGCGGCGTGTGATGCGTTGAGCCAAGAAAGCGATCATGCGGTCGAGAGTTTAGCCACTTTTGGCTTTAGCAATAGGTCGGATGGGTTTGGCCGTAGCAGCGGCAACCCGCTTTTGGATCTCAGCCTCAATTTGCGCGTCTGCATCGGGGTTCACGGGTTGGGCCACCTGCTGCTGTTTCAGCATGTCAATCTGCTGCAGCACGGCCGCACCCTGGGCCACCAGTTCCTCGCGCAACATTTTGTAGTCGTCGTTGTTAAGCTTGCCCGTCTTAAAGTCAAAATCCAGCTCGCGTATGGCGCGAATCACGGCCACCCGTTGCGCTTCGAGCTCTTGCCGCGGTGACGGCGGCAGCACCGCCGGCGACTTCTTGTCCATCAATGGAATCGCGATCAGCAGGCCGGCCACAATCAGCAATGCCAGCGCGAGGAGTAGGGTTCCAAAAGCCATGGAAGAATTTTGTCATTTATTTGCTCACTTGCTCACTTAACAAATGGACGAGTGCATAAATGAGCAAGTAAACAAGTGAGTAAATGAATTAATTCAAAAGGTTGTCGAGCGTGGCGCTGAGCTGGAGTTCGGTGATGGGTTGAATGAACACCTCGCGCACCACGCCTTGCTGGTCGATGATGAATGTTTCTGGCACGCCGGTGATGCGATAGGCCTTGGAGATGCGTTGCTGTAAGTCGACGCCGTTGCCGTAGGACACGCCGTAGGTGGCCAGAAACGCCAGCGCATCGCGCTCCACATCCAGATAATTGATACCGAGCATCACCACATCCCGGTCGGCATATTTCTGCGCAATCGCCTCCAACGCAGGGGCTTCGTCTTTGCACGGCACGCACCACGAGGCCCAGAAGTTGATAATCACCACCTTGCCGCGCAGGTCTGATAGCTTGATCTGCTGGCCCAGACCATTCTCGTAATTGGCATACATCGGCAGGTCAAAATCGGGCGCAGGCATACCGGCGGTGGGCCGCGCACCCCGCTGCCCCGCCAGACCCAGCGCCACCAGAGCCAGCGCCACCAGCGCCACCACCAGAATTGCTACGCCGGCTACGGTCAGCAGGCGTGAACGTGCTGGCGCATCAGGCTTCGCGTCAGGAGTCACGGTCATGAAGCATCCTTCACTTGTTGTTCCAGTTCGGTTTCGTAGCTGTTGGCCGGTGTTGCCTGGTTGGATGAAGCAGTGGGCAAATTCGCTGACTTTCTATTCCTAGAAGAAGCGCGCCGAGCGGCCAATAGCGCCACCACGACCAGCACGGCCGCCGCCAGCACTGGCACCACCCACATCAGCAGGGTAAAGCCCTCCTTGGGCGGCTCCTGCAGCACCTGATCCCCAAACCGGCCACGAAAATAAGTCAGCACTTCGTCGCCAGATTTGCCGTCCTTGAGCTGCGACACAATCTCCTGCTTCCACTGAGTGCACGTGTCGGTGGGGCAGTCGGCCAGATTGCGGCCGGCGCAAGTTGGGCAATTCAACTGCTTCGCAATCTGATACATCTGGTCTTCTGGCAGCACCGTCTGAGCGCGAGCCGGAAGTGCAATCAGACTGAAGAGAAGGCAAAAAGCAAAAGGCAGAAGGCAAAGCGGATGCCTGCCTCTTCTCTGATTTTTGCCTTCTGCCTTTTGCCTTTTGCCTTTCATGTTGCCGCCGCTCCCGCTGGGATTCGCACCGGCACATCCACCCGCTCAAGTTCTTCGGCCTTCCAGAAGGCCATCACAAAGCCCAGGATCATCAGGATGCCGCCGAGCCAGACGTAATTAATCAGCGGGTTAATGTAGATCTGGAAGGTCGCGCTGGCCCCATCGTTTTGCCAACCGCCCAGCAGGACATATAACTCCGTGTTGAAGTCGCCGGAGATGCCTGGGATGGTGGCGGTGTGCTGTTGCACGGGATAGGTATCGCGATACGGGTAGGCGGTGCCGATTACACGGCCGGTCGAGGCTGAGGTGATGAGCAGGCCGGCCTGGGTGGTCTGACAATCATCAAACTCACACTTCACCGGGCCGAGGCCGCGATAGGTAAAGGTGTAGTCGCCGATGGTAAAGCTCTCGTTGATCTGGATGTTGCTGCGGATGACATCGTTGCCAAGGAAGCCTTTGCCAAGCGCGCCAATGGTCATGATGACGACACCGAAGTGCACCAGATAGCCGCCATAGCGGCGCTGGTTTTTGCTGACCAGCCGGCCCAGTGCCACCGGAATGGACTCGCCCGATTTCACCCGTGCGCGCACGCCACGCGCATATTCCAATATCGTTTGCAGCAGGGTGTAGCCACACAGGCCGAACGCGAGGATGGCCACGATGTCCTTGGTCACAAACGCCCACACCAGCACCATCACCCCAACACCCAACACAGCCGGCACCCAGGCCATCTGGCCCAGTGCGCGCGCATTGGCCTTGCTCCAGGCGATGAGCGGGGCAATCCCCATCAGCACCACCAGAATGAGCAATTGCGGGCCGGCCACCTGGTTGAAGAACGGCGGTCCAACCGTGATTTTGTCGCCGCTCACCGCTTCGCTCAGAATGGGAAAGACGGTGCCAATAAAAATCGTGAATGCAGTGCTGACGAACAACACATTTTGCAGCAGGAAGATGCCCTCACGCGAAAAGGCGCTGCTGAGCTGGTTATCGCTCTTGAGCGAGTCGAGCCGGGAGAGCCACAAGCCCATGCAGGCCACCAGCATGATCGCCATGGCGCCCAGGAAATAGGGGCCGATAGCGCTGGCGGCGAAAGCATGGACGCTGGTGAGCAGGCCGCTGCGAATGAAGGCGGTGCCGAAGAACATGCTGCTGAACGACATCAACATCAAGAACACATTCCAGTTTTTGAACATGCCCTTCTTCTCTTGAATCATCTGACTGTGCAGAAACGCAGTCGCAATGAGCCAGGTGATGAGCGGCATGTTCTCGCTGGGGTCCCAACCCCACCAGCCGCCCCACCCCAACACATCGTGCGCCCAGCGACCACCCAGCAACAGGCCTGCGGTCAGGAAGGCCCAACCCACCAGCGTCCAGCGGCGCGAGGCATGCAGCCACAGACTGTCGCCACGACGCGTGAGCAGCGAGGCGATGCAGAACGCGAACGGGATCAACATGCCGGTGTAGCCGGCGTAGAGCACGGGCGGATGAATGATCATGCCGGGATGGCGCAGCAGTGGATTCAGACCACGGCCATCCGCGGGTGGAAAGGCCGTGCGCGCAAAGGCGTTGGCCAGAAAGAGTTCGAGGAAGAGAAAGAAACCCAACGTCAACGACACCGTCA
>JBBQST010000365.1:0-4951 GCA_038213625.1 Thermoflexales bacterium | reverse complement strand
CAGCATGCTGCGCCCCAACGAAAACCCAACACCCAACAAGGCTTTGTTGCAGATCGCCACTTTCAGCGATTCCACCCATCATTATTTCGCATAATGTCTACTAGATAAAAATCGCTGGACGCCCTGTTTGTAGCATCGCTGCAAGCGGGGCGTTCAGCGATTTTAGGTAAGCTGACACACTATGGGATTGAATCTGCCAGCAAATGGATATAAAGCCGCTCACATCTTTTTTGTAGAAGATGCCGTTGATCTCGCTCAAACCGTCATGCGCGAACTGGAGCGTGACGGCTACCGAGTGACCCATGCGGCAACGGGTGAGTCGGCACTTCAGCTCGTGCAGACCTGCGAGCCCCAGCTGGTCATTCTGGACTGGATGGTGCCGGGCATCAATGGGCTGGACGTGCTGCGCGGCGGGTTGGGCATCATGGATCGCTAACTGCGCGCTTTTTTAGATCGGCATCTACAGAAGCTGATGTGCGCTGGGTGCCGATATCGCCCCAGCATTGAAGATTCTTGCAAGGACGGCTAATCGTTGAAGTTGTCCGGCAACCCAAAACGATCAATATTTTCGGATGAGGGGTTGAACTCGTTAAAATATGAGAAACCTCTGATGAATACGCTCACTTCAATTCCGTACCAGCAGCCGGCAACGGACGTCACCGCTGCGCTCCAGACCGACTCACGCACTGGCCTGACCGATACGGCAGTCCAGCAGCGACTACAACAATACGGTAAAAATGAGTTGGACAGTGTGCCGCCGATCCCGGCGTGGCGAAAGTTTTTAGCGCAGTTTGAAAGTCCACTGGTCCTGTTATTGCTGTTTGCGACTGTGGTGTCGTTTGTCGTATGGCTCATTGAGCGTGAGGAAAGTCTGCCATTTGAGGCTATTGTCATTTTGGCCATCGTGTTGCTCAATGCGATTTTGGGCTTCGTGCAGGAAGCGCGGGCCGAGCGGTCTGTGGCATCGCTGATGGCGATGTCGGCGGCGACGGCTTCAGTCATTCGAGACGGCCATCGGCAAAAAATTGCATCCAGCGAGATCGTGCCCGGCGACATTCTGGTGATTGAGGAAGGGGACACCATTGCGGCCGATGCGCGTTTGCTGGAAGTGACGGCGCTGCAAACGGCTGAAGCCGCGCTCACGGGTGAGAGTCTGCCGGTCTCCAAAACCATCGATGCCATCGACGGCGAGGTTGGCATCGGCGACCAGCTCAACATGGTTTTTAACGGCAGCGCGGCAACCTATGGCCGTGGCAAAGCCGTCGTCACCAGCACGGGCATGCAGACCGAGATGGGCAAAATAGCCGGCCTGTTGCAGCGCACCGAGGCCGATCCGACCCCGCTACAAGTCGAGATCGAGCACGTCGGGCGTCTGCTCGGCATCGCCGTCATTGTCATCGCTGTCATTGTCATTGGTGCGGTATTGCTGACGCAGCCTATAAGCGGTTTCTCTGCGCTTGTGGATGTGCTGATCCTGGGCGTGTCGTTGGCCGTTGCAGCCGTGCCCGAGGGCCTGGCCACAATTCTCACGATCGTGCTGGCGTTGGGGGTGCAGCGCCTGGCCAAGCGCAATGCCATCATGCGCAAACTGGCCGCGGTCGAAACACTCGGCTCGGCCAACGTCATTTGCTCGGACAAAACTGGCACGCTGACCAAGAATGAAATGACGGTGCGCAGCATTGTCACGGCCAGTGGCCGGGCCGAATTTACCGGCATTGGCTATGCGCCGGAGGGTGAGGCGTTGCAGGAGGGCAAGCCGCTGGATGGGGCGTTGCGGGTGGAGGTGGAGCGGGCATTGCGCGCGGCCGATCTGGCCAACAACAGCGTGTTGCAACAGCGCGACGGCCGCTGGTCGATTCAGGGTGACCCGACTGAAGCCGCATTGAAAGTGGCCACGGCCAAATTCGGTCTGCGACACGACGCCCTGGAAGCGCGGTTTGTTCGGATGGGCGAAGTGCCATTTTCGAGCGAGCGCAAGTTGATGAGCACGGTTCACAGTGATGCCGAGCAGCCTGAGCGCGCGATGATCTTTGCCAAGGGCGCGCCAGATGTATTGCTATCCAAGTGTTCGCATGAGCGGGTTGGAGAGGACGCACGTGAATTGACCCAACCGCGGCGGGATGAGATTCAAGCCCAAATTGATGGCCTCGCCAGTGAGGCGATGCGCACGCTGGGTGTGGCTTGGCGAACCCAAACCAAGACAGAAGTGCCGGACGATGTGAGTGATGCCGTCGATGCGATTGAGCATGACTTCGTTTTTCTGGGGTTGATCGGCATTATCGATCCGCCCCGGCCCGAGGCAAAGGTTGCGGTGGAGCGCGCCCACCGCGCCGGCATTCGCGTGATCATGATCACGGGCGACCACCCGCGCACGGCCCAGGCGATTGCCAGTGAGTTGGGCATCATCAAGCCCAACGACCGCGTATTGACGGGTGGCGAGCTGACAAAGATGGACGAGGATGCCTTACGCAAAGTGGTAGGCACCGTGTCTTGCTATGCCCGAGTGAGCCCTGAGCACAAGCTGCTGATTGTGCAGGCGCTGAAGAAAAACGGCGACGTGGTGGCTATGACGGGCGACGGCGTAAACGACGCACCCGCGCTCAAGAGCGCCGACATCGGCGTGGCCATGGGCATCACCGGCACCGACGTTTCGAAAGAGGCCGCTGACATGGTGCTAACCGACGACAACTTTGCCACGATTGTGTCGGCGGTGGAGGAAGGCCGCGGCGTATTTAGCAACATTCGCAAATTTTTGCGCTATCTGCTCTCGTCGAATATTGGCGAGGTGCTGACGATGTTTTTGGGTGTGGTGTTTGCGGGCGTGATTGGGCTGCGTGCCGAAGCGGGTGAGCTGCTGGTATTGCCACTGCTGGCGACCCAAATTTTGTGGATCAACATCGTCACCGACGCTGCGCCAGCGCTGGCTCTTGGCGTTGAACCCGTAACCGGTGATGTGATGGGACGCCCACCGCGCAAACGCAGCGAACGCGTCATTGATGGGCCGATGTGGATTGGCATTTTCTTCGTGGGACTGGTCATGGCCATCGGCACACTGTTTGTGTTGGACCTGTCGTTGCCCGGCGGACTGGTTGAGGGAACAGGCAATATGGTGTATGGCCACACGATGGCATTTAACACCCTAGTGCTGTTTCAACTGTTCAACGTGTTGAATGCGCGCTCCGATCGGAGCAGCGTCTTTGTGGGACTATTTCGCAATCACTGGTTGTGGCTGGCGGTGGCCTTATCCGTGGGCTTGCAGCTGCTGGTGATCTATGTGCCGTTCCTGCAACAGGCTTTCGACACCTATGCGCTGTCGCTACAAGACTGGCTGATTTGCGTGGCCGTTGCCAGCACGGTGATCTGGTCGCGCGAAATCTTCAAGCTTGTTGTGCGTGCCATCTCGCCGCGCCGTGATTAAGAAGCCGAGCTTACAACCCTAAACGTGATTGTTCGGTAACATCAAACCTATTCAATCTCATCAGTCTCAAAAAGTCTTATTCAGACTCATTCAAATAACAAAACAAGGAGTGATCAATAAATGCAAAAACGAATTGCCAACATTTCCAAGATCAACTGTGGCGGCTGCGAGCGCACCATTCAAACCAACTTGTCGGCGCTGGACGGCGTAACCTCGGTGAAGGCAGATCGCAATACCAAGACCGCAGTCGTGGAGTTCGATGAAGCCAAAATTGATTGGAACACCATCGAAGCCAGACTGGTCGAGATCGACTATCCGCCGCAGACCGTGATGACGCCGGCGTAGATTAAGGGCTTGAACCTACGGCCCTGATGAAAGTCAAGATATAAAAGGTGATGGAATGCAACCGACCTTGTTTCAACTGGTCGATCAAGCTTGAGTCACTTGCTGAGCGGGTTGGAGCCAGGCCTGTGCAAGCAACTCAAGGCTGTGGGTTCGCTGCTCAATAGAGTAGGTGAACGACGAGACCATGATTTCATCGGCCTCTGTTTTGCGAACCAGATATTCCAGTTGGGCGACAACGGAATCTGGCGCGCCAATAATTCGGTTTGAGGGCACGCGTT
The DNA here is from genome assembly GCA_038213625.1 of Thermoflexales bacterium. Taxonomy (GTDB): domain Bacteria; phylum Chloroflexota; class Anaerolineae; order J036; family Brachytrichaceae; genus JANMVQ01. Next base: position 910 of record JBBQST010000365.1, on the reverse strand, counting down.
TTGCGGCAGCCAGCTCCGGGTGCTTCACAGCTTCGAGCGGTGGCATCAACGGGATGAAGCGTCCAGATCGAATGCCATAGATCATGAGTTGACCCGGCGCAGCCAGGAACACAGCCTCATCTTCGCTGTCGGCGGTCAATACGTTGGCGGTGACGATGGTATAGGGTTTGTCGAGCACTTCGGATGGCTGGAAGTGACTGCGATAAATCTCCAGCGCCATGAGGGTGCCGCCTGTATCAAAGTGGTTGGCGAATGCAAATGGCAATCCGAGGCGGCCGGCCAGTTGCGCGCTGTAATCGCTGGAGCCGAGTAACACGAGGGTGGGCATGGTGGTGAGGGCGGGCGTGGCGGCAAATCGGTCCCACATGCCGGTGTCGGTGCGTGGATCACCCAGCAAGCCCAGCAGGTCGATGATGTGTTGGGGAAAGTCCTCAACGGCCAGTGCCGCTGGGGTGCGCCGTAGTGCTGCTGCGGTGGCTGGATCGGTGCCAGGCGCGCGGCCGATACCCAGATCAATGCGCCCAGGGTGCAGGGCTTCGAGCATGGCAAACTGCTCGGCTACGACCAGTGGTGGATGATTGGGCAACATGACGCCACCCGAGCCGATGCGAATGGTCGATGTCATGGCGGCCAGATGCGCAATCAATACCGGCGGCGTTGTGCTGGCCAAAAATGGTGCGTTGTGATGCTCGGCCACCCAAAATCGCGTGTAACCCAATGCCTCGGCCCGTTGCGCAAGGTGCGTGGTATTGGCCAGCGCCTGATTGCTGGTTTCGTCGCTGTTCACGACGGCGAGGTCTAAAACAGAGAGTGGCACATGGTTGTGCGGCACTTGATGATTCATATTCATGCTTAAAACCTATCTCTAAACCTCGCGGGTTTAGTTTGGGCACCCTGAAAATCAGCGGCC
>JBBQST010000364.1:0-4983 GCA_038213625.1 Thermoflexales bacterium | reverse complement strand
GCCTTTGTGGGGGGGGCCCCGCGCGGGGGGGGCGCGCTGCCCTTCCGCCCCCCCCGGGCCCCCCCCCCCCCCCCCCCCCGCCTCTCCGCTCTGTCAGTGCGCTACCGGCTCGGCAATGGCATCGGCCAGGACTCTGCGGCTGCGGATCAGTGAGGCAATGACGGCCACGGCCAGCACCAGCAGAATGACGAGCATGGAGGCCACAACCAGGAAGTATTCGGGGTCGTTGGCGATGGGCAACAGGAGCGTGTGTAGCTGGTTGTGAAAGAGCTTTTCGCCCACCATTTTGACACCCACAAAGGTCAGGATGACTGATAGGGCCGGCTTCAAATAATGAAACTTGTCCATCGCGCCGGCCAGCAAAAAGTAGAGCGCACGCAGGCCGAGAATGGCCATCACGTTCGAGGTGAAGATGATAAACGGCTCTTTGGTGACGGCAATGACAGCGGGAATGGAGTCTACGGCGAAGACCAGATCGGTGCTTTCGATGACGATGAGCACCAGCAGCAGCGGCGTGAAATACAACCGGCGATTGATGCGCACGGTAAAGCGTTGCTCATGGTAGTCGCTGGTCATGGGCAGCACGCGGCGGGCTAGGCGCAACAGCGGGTTTTTTTCGAGGTTGGGCTCACCCCCTTCTTTCTCTACGGCCAGGCGAATGCCGGTGTAGATCAGGAATCCACCGAAGATGTAGATGATCCAGTCGAAGCGCTCCAGGAGAGACGCACCCACAAAAATCAGGATGCCGCGCATGACGAGCGCGCCGAGCACGCCCCAGAACAGCACGCGATGATGATATTTGGCCGGCAGCTTGAAAAAGCTGAAGACCAGCACGAACACAAATAGGTTGTCTACGCTGAGGGCTTTTTCCAGCAGCCAGCCGGTGAAGTACTCGACACCCTGCCGCTGACCTAGAAAGACATAGACCGCGACACCAAAGGCCAGGGCAATCCCAATCCACAATGCACTGAGCCAGGCGGCCTCTTTGAGTGACGGTGCATGGGCCTTGCGGTTTAACACGCCCAGGTCAAACGCCAGCAAGACAATGACAAAAATCAGAAAACCAATCCAGTAAATGGGCTGTTCGTAAAACATGTCTTGCTAATCATACCCAGCCCCTGAGTCAGTTTGGGGAGTTTGAGTTTATGTTTTGACTTCGTTGGTGGGACCATGGCCGTTGGCGGAGGACGCCGCAGCTAGGGCTGCGGTGGCCATTCCGGCTTCCGTCTGCAACCCCTCGACCCGGCCAGCAAATACATCGCGAATAATTTCCTCGACCGGTGGATCTTCAAAGGTCACATCATCCACTTGAAGCTGGGTGAGCAGGCGCGCGGCCGATTCGGTGGCATGTTCGCGCGGCACGTGCAATACCGCCGTCAGGCCGTCGCAGCTCTCTACTTTGCCAAATTGAGCCAATGCTTCTGCCGTGGTCAACTGCGCCAGTTGCAGTTTGATGATCTTGTAGGGCGCAGCCCGTTCGATCAGCGCACGAAAGTTGCCGTCATACAGCACATGGCCTTTGTCGATGACGATGATGCGCTCGCACAACGCGGTCACATCGGCCATATAGTGGCTGGTGAGAATAATCGTTGCGCCGTGCATGCGGTTGTACTGGCCGATGAAATCGCGAATGCGCACCTGGGCGGTGACATCGAGGCCGATCGTGGGCTCATCCAGGAACAGCACTTTGGGCCGATGGAGCAATGCCGCGGCCAGTTCGCACTTCATTCGCTCGCCGAGCGACAGCTTGCGCACCTGCTTCTTCATCACTGGTTGCAGGTCCAGCAGATCGTCCAGCTCTTTCATGGTGGCGGCGTAATCGGCTTTGCTGATCTCGTAGATGGCCTGGTTGACCAGAAAAGTTTCCATGGCCGGCAGGTCCCAGAGCAATTGCTGTTTCTGCCCCATGACCAGGGTGAACTGTTTGAGATAGGCCGTTTCGCGCTTGTTGGGGGTGTAACCCATGACGCTGACCTGGCCGCTGGTGGGGTAGAGCAAGCCCGACAACACCTTGAGCGTGGTGGTTTTGCCGGCGCCGTTGGGGCCCAGAAAGCCGACCATCTGGCCCTGTTCGATGTCGAACGAGACGCCATCAACGGCCTTGACTGTGCGATATTTGCGCGCCACAAACGACCGCAAACTGCCCATCAAGCCGGGCTCTTTTTCATGCACCTGGTAATGCTTGTGCAATTGGTCAACGTGAATCTGGGGAACCATAAGGAATAAGGGTAAGGGTGAAACCGATGAGGCACAAGCCCTTACTTTTCAGGGCACTGGCCGGGCGGGGGTTTTAGACAGAATGAACAAAACTTAACAGAATGCAGAAGGGGATCCGTCCGTATTCTGTTAGATTTTGTTCATTCTGTCTAAAATCCCCAGCCGAACTCATTCGCTCGTTTCGGCTAAGACAAATAAAAAAAGGAGACAAGCTTTCAAAGCCTGTCTCCTTTTTGTGGATGTCCCAAGAGAGATTCGAACTCCCGGCCTTTTGCTCCGCAAGCAAGCGCTCTATCCAACTGAGCTATTGGGACACATTCCCGATCACGACACACTGCGCCGTGCGGGAATAAATTATAGCACGGAAGAGGAGCGGTTGGCAGTGGGGCAGTGGGCGGTTGGCGGCGAACCCAATGACTTCCTCTTCCGCTCATCCGTGCTTAAATTCCCCTATGAGCAACAAACGGGCTGGATTCCTCGTTGTCCTCGTAATCACACTCGGCACGAGTCTACTGCTGGGACATATCACTTTTGCATCGGCCGCGCACACCTCGCAGGAGGACGGCGGAGCGCCTGACCCGGTGTGGTCGACTTTTACCAGTGACGATGCCGCTTATGCCTTTGAGTACCCGCCGGAGAGTGTGATCGAGGTCAGCGATGATGCCGCGCTTCACTATAAGCAGGTATTTGTGCAATTTCCGATCAAGATCAGCAGCACCGGCGAAGTGCGGGAAGGCTATCAGGGCGTGAGCATCATGGTCGTCGAGAACCCCTCGAACCAGCCGATGCGCGAACTGGTGAGTGCGGCGTATGCGGCGGCGGGTGAGCCGATGCCGGTGCAGGCGCAGCGCGCAGCCGGCATCACCGTGAATCAGCGTGCGGCCGTGAAGCTGGAGCGGGATGCGGTGGCCGGCGATTTTGGCAAATACAGCGTGTTTGTGCAGGGCGACGGCGTGGCCTATCGCATCAACCTGTTTGGCGGTGGTGTTGGCGGCGATATCGAACCCACCCCCGAAATCGAAGCTCAGTTTAATCAGATGTTGAATTCGTTTCGGGTGTTGCCGGTGCCCTTAAAACCAGCCTCGCGTGAGATTACGGTGAGCCCACAGGCCGTGGTGGCTGAGCCGCCGGTGGCCACGGTTTTCACCTATCCACTGCGCTCGGGTGCGGCGCTGGGTTATGGCGTGCCGACCGGCATCGTGGTCGGCGGCACGCGTATGGAATGGCTCGACTACGGCATTCGCAACTTTGACCAGTGGAAGGTGAAGTGCTATGGCGTGGATTGGAGCCGCATGTTGCACACCGGCGAGGACTGGTATCGCAACGATTATTTGACGGTGAATACGGCCGGTTCGCCCGTCTATGCGGTGGCCGATGGTGTGGTGGAGCGGCACAACCCTGGCATCAGTTACCCCGGCAATGTAGTGTTGATTCGGCACCGACTCCCCGATGGGCGCAGTATCTACTCCATGTATGGTCACATCACCAATGTGAGCGTGGTGCAGGGCCAACAGGTGACGCGCGGACAACAAATTGCCACCGTGTTGAATCAGGGCTATGTGGGCCGCACGCCGGCCAAACACCCCATCTGGGACTCGCACATGCATTTCGAGATGCGCTATTTTGCGGATGGCGGCAACATCTATGTGCCGGGGACCAATGCCTATGGTTACAGCTATCCGGGCTGCACCTACGCCTATCCCGGCCGTGGCTACACCTACATCATTCCCCCCGATGCCTACCCGTATCCAAACGCCGGCCACACCGATCCGAGCGATTTCATTGCGGCGCGGCTGGATGGCGGCCCCGTCGGATGCACGCCGCAGGAAGTGCTCGGCAACGGCAACTTCGAGGCTGGTCGCTCGGTGTGGACGGCCGTGAACTCGGCCAACATCGTCGATCCCCTGATTTACACCACCCGGCCCCGCACAGGCCGATGGAGCGGCTGGCTGGGAAACCGCGCCACCTACAACGACACGCTGTCACAAATCGTGGGTGTGCCGGCGGGTGGAGGCACGCTGTCCCTGAAATTCTGGCGCTTTGTGCAAAGTAAAGAGCCGGCGGGCAATGGCGATGACCGAATGACCGTGACCTTGCGCGATCCCAACGGCACCGTGATTGGCACGCAGGGGTTGGTAACGAGTGCCGCGCCACGCAATGCCTGGCAGCAGGAGCTGATTCAATTTAGCCTGGCTGGAACCAGTTTTGCCACAGCGACCTTGAGCTTTGCAGGTGCCAATGATGCTGATCTGGTGAGCAGCTTTTTCGTGGATGATGTATCGCTCGTGAAGGATTGCCCGGCCAATGCGATTGCAGTCAATCAAGCTGAATCGACGACGTCGTCGTCGACGATGGCTCCCACTCAGGTGACCGGCACTGAAGGCCTGAGCAACACCATGCTGTTGCCACTGGTGGTCGGCGATGCCGGTGCAAGTGCTGACCCCGGTCCAGATCCGATCAAGACGATTGCGCCGCAGGCATGTGCCAATGTGCTGGCAAACGGCACCTTCGAGGCGGTGCTGGCGTTGCCGTGGACGGGCATTGCCAACACCGGTGCCACGATCTACAACGTCATTCCTGGCAGCACCACCTCGACCCTGAAAGATGATTTGCTCTCGACCGTGGGCGCGCACACCGGTGCAAAGAGTGGCCGGGTGGGTTCACCCACGGTCAACGGCTACTGGAACGAGTTGGTGCAAACGGCGGTATTGCCGCCCAATGTGTCCAGCATCACATTGATCTACTGGCGCTACCTGGATAGCGGCG
>JBBQST010000363.1:0-4984 GCA_038213625.1 Thermoflexales bacterium | reverse complement strand
CGGCCAAAGCGAGTTTTTGCTGGCCTGCGCCGGTGTAGCGCGCTATCACAGCGGCACCCTAACCATTCACTCGGTCGATATGACCCACAAGCCATACCGCCAGTTTTTGGAAGCGGGCGTGTGTTACCTCCCAGCCGACCGCTTAAAAGATGGGCTGGTGGCCGGTTTGAGCATCAGCGATCATGTCGCCTTGCGAACGCCGCAGCGCAGCGTGTTCATCAACCATGCGGCTTCACTGAGCACGGCCGAGACCGCCATCAGCACGTTTAACATTCGCGGCCGGCCCGAATCCAATGTAGAGCGATTGTCCGGTGGCAACCAGCAGCGCACCCAACTGGCACTGATGCCGAATCCATTGAACCTGATTTTGATGGAGCACCCCACCCGCGGCCTCGATATTGAAAGCACGATCTGGGTGTGGCAACAACTGATTGCGCGTTGCCAACAGGGCACGGCCATTCTGTTTGCCTCCTCGGATCTGGACGAGATCATGCAATACAGCGACCGCGTGCTGGTATTCAGCGGCGGACGTGTTGCACCAGCCGTGGCCGCGACCCAGCTAAATGTGGACACCCTGGGCCAGATGATTGGCGGCAAGTTTTGACCCTATGAGCGCGAACGCGGCAACGGCACCCCCACGACCTTCATCGACGCTACCGGCACTGTTCTATCGCATCGGCGCCATCGTGATTGCGCTGATGCTCATTGTGCTGATTGCGCTCGCGTCGGGCGAGGCCCCGCTGAGCATTGCGGCCGCGCTGTGGAACGGCGCGTTTGGCACCTTCGACCAGATGGGCCGCGTTGCCAGCACGCTTACGGTGTTGCTGCTGTGCTCGACCGGGTTGATCTATACCTTTAACGCCGGCTTGTATAACCTCGGCATCGAAGGGCAAATCACGCTGGGAGCGATTGCGGCCACCCTGGGCCTGCGCCTGTTTGGCGAGACGTTGCCGCCACCCGTTGCCATTGCACTGGCCATCGTGTTTGGCATGGCCGGTGGCATATTGTGGGGATTGTTGGCCGGTGTGCTCAAAGTGTTTGGCAAGATCAGCGAGATATTTGCCGGTTTGGGTTTGAATTTTGTGGCTCAGGGGATGGCAATCTTCCTGATTTTCGGGCCCTGGAAGCGCAGCGGCGTCGCCTCCTCCAGTGGCACCGAACCCTTCAAAGACGTCTTGTGGCTGGGCACATTTGGCCAGACCGAGGCGACGCCGGTGGGACTGGCATTGGCACTGATTGCGATTGTGGCCACAATCATCATTTTGCGCGGCACCTACTTTGGCCTGAAACTGCGCGCCGTGGGCCGCAACATGCGCGCGTCTTATATTCTGGGCATTCCGGCCACACGGCAACTGCTCAGCGCATTTGTGATTTGTGGGGCACTGGCCGGGTTGGGCGGTGCGATTCAGGTGTTGGGTAATTTTCACCGGCTCACACCCACCATCTCTGGAAACCTGGGGTTTTTAGGACTGTTGGTGGTGATGTTGAGCAGCTTCGACCCGCGACTGGTGCTGCCGATTGCATTCTTTTTTAGCGCGATTAATGTGGGCAGTTTGCAATTGCCGCTCGTCCTGGAGCGGGTAGATTCTTCAATCTCCGGCGTCATTCAAGGCATGCTGGTTTTGTTTGCGCTGATCGGGCGCGGGTTGGCAGAAGTTAGAAGTAAGAATTGAGAAGTCAGAAGTCGATCATATCGTCGTCCGTCGTCCGTCGTCCGTCGTCCGTCGTCCCAAACTAGTTCAATCTCGATTTACAAGCACATGGATCTTGCCCAACTCCTTATCATCCTGGCTACGGCCATTGCCACGGCCACACCGCTGGTGTTTGCCTGCATTGGCGAGACGATTACCGAGCGCGCGGGCGTGATCAACTTAACGGCTGAGGGCACGATGATGTTTTGTGCGATGGCCGGCTTTGGCATTGCGCATGCGCTGGCCCAGGCGATGACAGGCACCGATGATGCGTATGGCAATTCGACGGCGCGCATTCTGGCTGTGCTGGGCGGCTTTGGTGGTGCCGCCATCATAGGGGCGTTGATCGCGCTCATTGTGGCCGTATGCACCATCAGTCTGCGTCAGTCGCAGATTGCCGTGGGCTTCGTCATGACCCTGCTGTTCAGCGACCTATCATCATTTCTCGGCACGTCCATTGTGCGCATTCCCGGCCCCACCGTGCCGTCTTTGCCCATCCCCGGCCTACGCGATATTCCGGTGCTGGGAACCTTGTTTTTCAACAGCGATGCACTGGTATATGCCAGCTATGTCCTGATCATTGCCGTGTGGCTCTACCTCTATCGCACCCGTGGCGGGCTCATTTTGAGGGCCATTGGCGAACAGCCCAATGCCGCATTCGCGCGCGGTAACAATGTGGTGTTGCGCCGCTACATTTACACCCTGGTCGGCGGCGCGCTAATGGGCATTGGCGGCGCGGCATTCTCATTGGATTTCAAGGCTGGTTGGAGCTACCGGCACACGGCCGGCTATGGCTGGATTGCGCTGGCCATTGTCATCTTCGGCGGGTGGAATCCCTTGCGGGTGGCGCTGGGGGCCTATCTCTTCGGCATCTTGCAATCCCTGGCCAGCGTGGCCCAAGACCAGATACGCGGCGTGCCAACCCAGGTGTTTACAGTGGCGCCATTTGTATTAATGATTCTGGTGCTGGTATTGACCTCGGGGGAGTGGCTGGACCGATTGCTGATTGCGTTTCCAGTCAACCTGCGTCGCAGTATTTTGAAGGCGGTGCGCGCTACACCACCTGCCTCGCTCGGCAAGCCATTCGAGCAGGATTAGGCTAGCGCAACAGCTCGCCGAGGATGGCCTTGAGCACACGCCGGTCTTTGGATTGGCCGCTCAGCAAGTAGCCTGCGCCGCGCATGGCAAAGCGCGCCAGTTTGATGCGATATTGCAAAGGTGCATCACGCTTGATGCCAGTGCGGTGCATCATCAGCACCAGAAATATCTGCTTAAAGATGCGAACACTTTGCCGCGTTGATGTGCTGGCGGCATGCACACGGCACTTCCCCAGGCACTCCGGCAGGTAATACACCGCTATATCCGAAAACGCCACCCGGAACCACATCTCCAGGTCAAATGCATAGAACGAGGTGAGAAACAGATTGCCACGTTCGCGCAGCCGATTTAGCGCCTGCCGATTAAATAAAGTGAAATTAGTTGAAAAGTTATTGGCGATGACCACGCCACCCACAAAATTCCGATGAATCCCCGGGGCTAGACGGATAAGTTTTTGCCACTCCTTTGAGCCGGTGAAATATAAATAATCTGTGGTGACAATATCGGCTTGTGAATTTTGGGCGAAGGCTTCAAGGCACCGCCGCACAAAGCTCGGCTCCAGCAAATCATCCGAACCCATGACCATGACATAGTCCCCACGCGCACGGTTAATGACACAGTTGAAATTGCTGGTGACGCCCAGATTATGTGTGTTTTGCCGAATTGACAGTTGGGAATGCTGTGCTGCCAGGGTCTGCAATAACTCCCATGTGCCATCCACAGAGCAATTGTCCTGGATGACCAATTCAATATTGGCGTAATCTTGAGCGAGTATGGATTGAATGGTCTCGCTGATATATTTTTTTGCATTGTAGGCAGGAACACCAATGGAAACGAGTGGTAAGTCATCCATACTAAGTTCTACCTTGAAGATGCAAATCAGAGAACACTGCACAAATTGTCATTGGGTTGAGACATGAGAACGCGAATTCATTCAAGATCATAAATTTACTCAAGAAATCGGCGTGATAGTCGATTGATCCATCCTGGGCGCTGGTAGGGCAGGCCTGAAGTCATGGCCGATGCACGCCGTCGGAGTAGACGTAGTCCAATAAATACAACCAGGGCCTTCAGAGGTGCACCTTCGGCCACAACCATGCGAATAAATTGATGGCTGCGAATCTTATTGCCTTCACGATACGTTTTAAGCGCCTCGGTCAACAGACATGCAATCCGCTGGCGTTTGACAATTGCATGAAGTTCGGGATAGCGCGCATCCACAATTGCGTAGACCATCAGCTCATACTCGGCTGAAAGGTCGCGTGCTTTCGAGTTGGTAGAGACGTTGGCAGAGTGACGCCGGTAGCGCACCAACACCTCATTGATGGCAAGCAACGGGCCATTGCGAAACAATTCTATAAAGAATAGACCTTCGCTCAGGTGTTTCAGACGAGTGTCAAACCCGTGTGGCGGACACGCGGCACTGCGAGCCATGATCGCCGACGGCACAAAGTAATAGCGAGGGCGTAACCAATCGGCCAATTGCCCCTGCTTCAATTCGGAAGAGCCGTTATAGAGCTCACTCATTTTTCCGAGCGATTGATTGGTCTCACTATCAAACACTTCTGAATCGTGATAGCACCCAATGGCTTCTGGATGCTGTTGAAGCAAGGCAACCTGCTTCTCAATCTTGGTCGGCAACATCACATCGTCACCATCCAGCCACGACACATATTCACCCGTGCGACGCGCCAGACCCCGATTGATATTCGCCGCAATGCCCGTGTTCTGATCGCTGAACACGGCGGTAACTTTATCGGAATGACGTTGCCCATACTCACGCAAAATACTCGGTGTATCGTCGGTGCTACCATCATCTGTCACAATGATTTCTAGGTTGGAATACGTCTGGCTCAGGATGCTATCCAAAGTTTCACGAATGAAGTGCTCTTGGTTGTATGTGCACACCACGACACTAACTTTTGGATAGCCTGCCGGTGCAGGAGGTAGAGCGATAGAAGAAGCTGACATCATGAATGCAACATCACCTTTTCGAGCACAGCGACCGTTTGTTGCCGGCAACGCACCCATGTAAATGTTTTTGCACGCACAATTCCCTGTGCAATTTTTGCCTGCCGTTGCTCGACTGATAGTGCCGCTATTTTCTTTAATAAAACCGCTAGCGACTCGGGGCTATGCGGCTCAAAATACCAGGCTACATCTCCACCCACTTCGGGCATACAGGAGGTATTGGA
>JBBQST010000362.1:0-4990 GCA_038213625.1 Thermoflexales bacterium | reverse complement strand
CGCGTCTCGTGTCGCTCGCGAGCCGCGATGATCTGGCGGGCCAGGGCGCGTCCCACGCCGCCAAATCCCAGGAAAAATAGATTCTGCGTTCGAATACTCATGATTATTTTGCTGCCAATTAGGCCGTCATTAAAGTTTTGAAGCACCCCTCATCCATGTTCCCTTCGGCTCCGCTCAGGGAACGAACTTGCGCAAGCCCGTTCCCTGAGTGGAGCCGAAGGGAACATGGGGGAGAGGAGCGACGAAAATTTATATACAGACAAATGAGTTGATCATCAACAATTGACGATTCATGACTAATCACTAACGACTAATCACTAGCCACTCAGTTCCCCGTCTCTGTTCATCATGAAAATCCCAATCAAACAGTACCTGGATTTGTTGGCCACATATCTACGGCCACAGTGGTCGCGCGTAGTGTGGCTCGGCATTTTGTTGTTCGGCGGCATTGGCTTGCAACTGGCCAACCCACAAATACTTCGCCGGTTTATCGATGAAGCTACGGCTGGTGCATCACAGGGCACTACTCAGTTGCTGGTGTTGGCCGGCCTGTTCATGGGCCTGGCGCTGGCTCAGCAATTGGCCACTGTCGCCGCAACCTACTTTAGCGAGAACATCGCCTGGACAGCCACCAACGCCATGCGGACGGAGCTATCGCTGCACTGCATCAATCTCGACATGGCCTTTCACAACCTGCACACACCGGGTGAAATGATCGAGCGGCTCGACGGCGATGTGACCACGCTGTCCAACTTCTTCTCGCAGTTTGTGGTGCAACTGCTCGGCAGTGTGCTGTTGCTAATTGGCATTCTGGTGCTGATGTGGCGCGAGGACTGGCGCATCGGCCTGACCTTGTGCGCGTTTGTGGCCGTAGCCATCGTGTCGCTGAATGCGTTGCGACGCTGGATTGGGCCGCACTTTGTGGCGCGCAGCAAGGCCCGTGCAGCGTTATTTGGCTTCCTGGAGGAGCGATTGACCGGCCTCGAAGACATTCGTTCCAATGCTGCAAGCGCCTATGTTTTACGGCGCTTCTTCGAACTTTCTCATGAAGTGTTTCGCCAGAACTTTAAATCAGTGGCCAGCAGTAACAACCTGATTAATGTGTCGTGGGTGCTGTATGCCGGCGCAACTGCGGCTGCCTTCGTGCTGAGTGCGCGCCTCTTTCAGACCAACGCCCTGACATTGGGCTCGGCCTATCTCGTTTTTTACTACACCGCTTTGTTGTCGCAACCCCTGGATCGCCTGACCAACCAGTTGCAGGAATTGCAGCAGGCCGAGGCCGGCATCGTGCGAGTGCGTGAGCTAATGAACACCAGTAGTGCCGTTGTGGATGGTGTTGAGTCAGATTCGTCGACGAAAGGCGCACTGGCGTTGACCTTCGACGATGTGTCGTTCCAATACACGGCCATACCGAACGAAACGACAGTGGATATAGTCGACGAACGGGTGCTTCGACATGTGTCGTTTCAACTGCGCCCTGGTCAGGTGTTGGGTTTACTTGGCCGTACGGGCAGCGGCAAGACCACCATCACGCGGCTCATCTTTCGCTTATATGACCTCACCGGCGGCTCCATCTGCCTGGGCGATGGCGAACACATGACCGACATTCGCCACATGCGGCTGGCCGATTTGCGCCGGCGGGTTGGCATCGTCACCCAGGATGTGCAGTTGTTTCACGCCTCTGTGCGAGACAACCTCACCTGGTTCGATCGGTCGATTGCCGATGCGCGAATCATCGGCGTGTTGGAGGATTTGGGCTTAGGGCGCTGGTTTGCGGCCTTGCCAAATGGCCTGGAAACGGAGTTGCAATCCGGCGGCAAAGCGCTATCGGCCGGCGAGGCCCAACTGCTGGCGTTCGCGCGCGTCTTCCTCAGCGACCCGGGTCTTGTCATTTTGGACGAAGCCTCGTCGCGGCTCGATCCAGCCACCGAGCAATTGATCGAACGCGCCATTACGCGGCTGCTACAAGGCTCTGATGGACACCCGCAACGATCCGCCATCATCATCGCCCATCGGCTGGCCACAGTTCAACGCGCCGACGACATCCTCATTCTGGAGCATGGCCAGATCAGCGAATATGGCCCGCGCCCGGACTTGGTCAACGACCCACAATCCCGTTTTGCACAACTACTGCGCACCGGTCTGGAGCAGGTGCTGGCATGAACACAAGCATCAAGACTTATCGCTTTCTGTGGCACGTGGTGCAGCTCTATCCCAAATGGCACATGGCCCAGGTGATTGCGCGCGCCATGATTTTTTGTGTGACACCGCAGCTCAGTGCGCTGATTACGCGTGAGTTTTTTAACCGGTTACCAGGCATGACGCCGGCCAGCGATTTGAGCTGGGTGTGGACTTTGGGAGCCTTGTTTGTAGGCATCGCCGTGGCGCGCGTGGGCTTTGTCAACTTCGACCGAACCAGCGATCAACTGCGCACATGCGCCATCGAAACTGTGTTGCGCAAGAATGTGTTGGAGACGTTGCTGAAACGGCCAGGCGCACGTGCCTTCACTGGCTCCACGGGCGAGGCGATTAGTCGGCTGCGAGATGATGTGACAGAGCCGGCCACGTTCCTCACCCAATTCATCTTCCTGCTTTCATTCACGGCCTTCTCGATCATCGCCATTGTTATCATGGTGCAGATCAATGTGCTGGTGACGCTGGTGGTGTTTTTGCCGATGGTGCTGGTGGTGGTCGCGGCGAACCTTGCGATGAAGCGCATCGAGCACTATCGCAAGATGAACCGCAAGACGGCCGGCCATGTGCTCGGCTTCATTGGCGAGGCGTTCGGTGCCGTGCAAGCCATCAAGGTTGCCTCGGCCGAGCAACGCACCATGGCTCACTTGGCCGACTTGAATGAAATGCGCCGTAAAGCTGCCCTGCAAGATCGGCTGTTCGAGGAAGTGTTGAATTCGATCTTCCGCAACACCACCAACATTGGCACAGGCCTGATCTTGTTCAGCGCCGCACGAACCATGCAAACCGGTGCATTCACCGTCGGTGACTTTGCGTTGTTCGTCTTCTACCTCGGCTTTGTCACCGAGATGACTGGCGTGCTGGGCATTCAGCTGGCGCGCTACAAACAGGCCGGTGTTGCCTTCGAACGATTGCGTGCGTTGATCGCGGCACCAGAATCGACGAAGCTGCAAGCCAACGCCAACGCACAGCAAGCGCTACAGGAACTGACACGCCCCACACCTCTTTACATTCGCGGCGCGTATCCACCCGTGCCCATCATCAGCAAAACCAGCGCAGATTATTTGCACGAGCTAGAGGTGCGCAATCTCACCTGCCTGCATGCCTCGTCCGGCAGAGGCATTGTTGATGTGAGCTTCACCGTGCGGCGCGGCGAGTTTGTCGTGGTCGCGGGCCGCATCGGCGCGGGCAAGACTACGCTATTGCGGGCCGTGTTGGGATTGTTGCCGAGCGATTCGGGCGAGCTGGTTTGGAATGGTAAGCGTGTGATGGAGCCTGGCAGCTTTTTTGTGCCACCGCGCTGTGCCTACACAGCCCAGGTGCCGCGTCTATTCAGTGAGCCGTTGCGCGACAATTTGTTGATGGGCATGCCCGAGAATGGGCCGGATGCACTGCTATTGACCGAAGCGTTACGGCTGGCTGTGATGGATGCCGATCTGCCGGTGCTGGAGCATGGCTTGGACACGGTGGTGGGGCCGCGCGGCGTCAAACTCTCCGGTGGCCAGATTCAGCGCTCGGCCGCAGCACGCATGTTTGCCCACAACGCCGAGCTGCTGGTCTTCGATGACCTCTCCAGCGCGCTGGATGTGGACACCGAGCGAACGATGTGGGCGCGGCTGGATGAGCGCCGGCGCACGGATGGTGGCATGACGTGTCTGGTGGTGTCGCATCGACGGGCTGTGCTGCAACGCGCCGATCGCATCATTGTGCTGAAGGACGGAAATGTGGTCGGCCACGGCGCGCTAACCGAGTTGTTGCGCGACTGTGACGAGATGCAACGGCTGTGGATGTTGCCCGAGGACACAGTTGATGCCGTTGTAGCGGATGCTGTGAGTGAGGAGTGAGCAATGAGAATGATTCCAATTCTGGAAACACAAAGATTGACGATTCGCCCGTTTGTGATGGAGGACCTAGAAACCATTCATCGCATTCTGGATATGTGTTTTGATGATGGCAGCCATGTATACGATGCCGCGGCGCTGACCGAGCGGCGCGAGTGGTTGCAATGGCAAGTCCTCAACCCTGTGCAACTGGCCAAGCTGTCTCAGCCGCCGTATGGCGACCGCGCCATTGTGTTGAAAGAGAGTGGCGCGCTCATCGGCTCAATTGGTGTGGTGCCGTGCCTGGATGTGTATGAGCAACTGCCGGGCTTCGGCGGTTTGTGCAATTCCAAAGCCACCAATGCGTCCAAAGCCACCAATGAGATGGGTTTATTCTGGGCGATTGATCCAGCTTATCAAGGCAACGGCTACGCCAGCGAGGCGGCTCGCACGCTCATCCAACATCTCTTCACTGCGCACAACCTGAAGCGCATCGTTGCCACGACCGAATACGACAACGTGGCCTCGCAAGGCGTCATGCAAAAGGTCGGCATGCGGCTCGAACGCAACCCATTGCCCGAGCCGCCGTGGTTGCAGGTGGTCGGTGTGCTGGAGAACACGGCGTAAAGAGGTCTGACGTCTCCACAATTCTGATTGCAGACGTCAGACATCTAGACCAGCGCCCCATGTTTGCAGCGTGGCTGCGTCCTTCAAGAATGCAGCAGGATCATCACCAGTGACAAATTCGATCAACGCGGCATGGGCTCGTACATCCTGAGCAACCATTGACAATCGCTCACGCCAGGCCGTATCGCCGGCGCTCAACGGCATCCGTGTGCGCTCCGGCCCATGCCACTGAAACACATGCACGTTTGCCAGCCGCGGCAATACAGCTCGCAAGCCTTCAAGCTGTGCGTCTTCGGTTAAGCCCTGCGGCGGCTGCCACAAGGTTTGCATTTGCGGTGCGGCATCCAGCA
>JBBQST010000361.1:0-5004 GCA_038213625.1 Thermoflexales bacterium | reverse complement strand
CGGCGGGCTGACAAACACGTGCGAGAACAGCTCAGGATTTTGCTGGCCGAGGGCGGTGTAGTAGCGGGCCAGCCGGTCGCGGTCGGCTTTGCGCGCACAGTAGAACGCGCGGCCGGCGCTGTCTTCGCTCAGCGACGGCATCTCAAAGCGCACGCCCTTGCACACGAACGGAGCCTTGCCGTAGTCCGTGCGCGCCAGCAGCACTGGCGACTCCGCTTCCAGCCCTGCGGCTTTGAAAGCAGCCACGACGGCATCGGGCGTGGTGGGTTTGGGCGGTGGTGTTTGGGCGATGGCCGAATTGGCCAGCACGAGTGCGAAGATGAGGGAGGCGAACAGGGTTTGGGTTTTCATTTTTGAGTGCATGACTTATGCGAATGGCACTCGGATTCGTCGACGAATTCGAGCGCATCACAGTCCAATTGAAGGGGCTAGCGGCCGGCGCGAAACAGCATGGCGATAAAACCACCCAGTCCCACCACGACGGTGAGATACACCACGCCGATGATGAGGGCGGCCGGGATGCTGGCGATGGCGGCCTTGACCATGAAGCCGACCAAAGAGCCGAACGGCATGTTGAAATCGATGATCTTGAGTGGCCGTTGAACCAGGGCATCCAGCTGCTCCGCAATCTCGTTCAGCACCTCGGCCTGGTGCGCCTGCGCTTCTTGAATGGCCGTTATAGATAGGATGGAACTGTCGGGCGGTGTGGCTATTGGGTTTGATGAGTCGGTCATGATTCTCCTGTGAATATGAATGAGACGTGATTGGGAATAGTGACTTGCATATGCCTTCGTAGGGGCCGTGGCGGCAGCTGCCCGCATGCTGCGCCTTGCCGATGTCGTTTCGCCTGTGCAGCTCGAATTCGTCTGGCGTTCGCACCAGGCCGGCACGCAGGGACATGCCGGCCCAGCACGGCCACCCGGACAGAAGCGCCGCTCGAATGCACAATGATGCGGCGATGTGGATCACGCTCCCCCCGAAGCGGGCATCTTTGCAGTGCTCCTGTCTGTCGTGAGGTTAGCGAGGCGGGTCTACGAAAAGCTCGTAAACCCGCTACGAAAATTCGCAGTGCTTTCATGGCAATCTGATGCCGATGGCAAACGCATCATCGCGACCACCCAAATTGACCCAGCCGGCACCACTGACCGCTCGTGCTAGCATCGACCTCCATCAGACACATCGCGCACATCGCGGGGGGACGTTGACTGTGGCAGATGAACATCCAAAGAAGAATGTTGAATTTGGCCGGTTGTTGACCGGCGCGATCAACAGCATCGCAACCTATGAGGGCAAATCGGCACCGACTGTGGAGCAAGAGTTGGGCGTGCAAATTGGCCTGTCGGGCGCGTCGATCCAGCGCTACAAGCGCGGTCATGTGCCGCCAGAACCGCGCACGTTGCGCCTGCTGGCCGAGGCCGCCATCAAACGCGGCTATCTCAATCGGCGCTGGCTCTCGCGGTTCCTGCACAGCGCGACCTACCCCTCACCCGATGCCGTGCTGGATGAGCTGTGCCCGACCACGCTGACAGAAACACCCAGCGGCCAGCCGCTGCAAAACCTGCCGCCACCCAGCTATGCCCAGTTCGTCATGCGAGCCGGGCCGTTCAACGAGATCGTGGATGCATTGCGGCAGCGCAGTGCCGTCGTCGTCATTGCCAGCCTGGGTGGCATGGGCAAAACCAGCCTGGTGCGCGAGGTGGCCGCCCACTGCCTGCAACCCAACGCCGACCTGTCCATGGATGCCGTGGTCTGGATCAGCGACGCCGAGCGGCCCGGCTTCACCCGCCTGGATAGCGCCCTGGACGAGATTGCCCGCACGCTCGGCTATGACGGCCTGGTAGAGCTCAGCCTGGATGAGAAGCGCCGCGGTGTGGAGCAGCGGCTGCGAAGTCAACGTGTGCTTGTCGTGGTGGACAATTTCGAAACCGTGACGGATGCCGATCTGTTGCGCTGGCTGCTCAAGTTGCCCGAGCCGAGCAAGGCCATCATCACCACCCGCGAATACCGGCGCGAGTTTCGCCAGGGTGCGTGGCCGGTGGAATTGCGCGGCATGAGTGATGGAGAAGCCACGGCCTTCATTGCCCAACGCCTTCGAGGGTTGCGGATGGAAAACTGGATCACGGATCCGACCCAGCTGTGGCCGCTGATCGAGACCACCGGCGGCAATCCCAAGGCCATCGAAATGGCACTGGGCAGTGTGAAGTATTCACGCCGGTCCTTGCAGGATGTGGTGGACGATTTGCACCTGGCGCGCGGCGGCCTGTTCGAGGATTTGTTCGTGCGCAACTGGTCGCTACTGGATGAGGCTGCGCGCCGGGTGTTGTTGGCGGCCACCTTTTTTGTGCCCAGTGCCAACGAGGATGCGCTGGCAGCCAGTGCCGATGTGCGATCGACCACGTTTGGCCGGGCGGTGGAGACCTTGAGCGACCTGTCGCTGCTGGATGTGTTGCGCACCGATCTGCTGCAAAAGCCGCGCTATGCCCTGCACCCCATGGTGCGAGCCTTTGCCGAGGCCGAGTTGTGCAAGGAGCCGGCTTTCGAAGCCGCGGCGCGGCAGCGCTGGTTGGACTGGTATGTGAGTCTGGCCTCCGGTGTTGGCTATTGCCGTAACGAGCTGAAGCGCCTGGAACTGCTGGACCCGGAGCGCGACATGATCCACATCGTGGCGGCGTGGGCACAACACGCGGGGAAGACGGGGCAGTTGCTGGCACTGGCTCAGGGCAGCGGCTTCTACTGCTATGTGCGCGGCCTGATGGGGCGCGAACCCAACCTGAACCTGATGGCGGCCGAGGCCGCGTTGGTGCTGGGGCAACCCACCGAGGCCTTGAAATGGCTCTCTCACCATGCACAGCGGCAGGCCCGCATGGGCCACCTGGCCGAGGTTGAGACGCATCTGCCGCAGATGGCAACGCTAGCCGCACACACTGCGCACGCGGCGTTGCCGCTCGATGTGGCTGAGCCGTATCGTCATGCACTGGCCAGCTACTATTTTGCGCGGGACCGTTTTGATGATGCCGAGCACGAATGGCGCTCGTTGTTGGAGACACCGGGTCTGGGCAACCCGGCCAAGTTGGTGACGGTGAAGTGGCTGGCCGAATGTCTGCGGCAACACGGCCAACTCGCGGAAGCCAGAGCGTTGCTCGAACGCACGCTGGGTGAACACGATGATGGGAGTAATACGCGAGCCACGGTCGCGCTCAAGCTGGTATTGGCCAAAATCGTGCTGGCCCAAGGCCTGTGGCAGGACGCCCATGCCCTGGCGGCCCAATGCCACGCGACCATCGCCGCAAACGGCATAGAGCGGCACCAACCCGATGCAATCTTTTTGAGCGGCAGGCTGGCCGAAGCACACGGCGAGCCCGCTCAGGCCCGCATCGCCTATGTTGATGCCATGCAACGCTTCCAGCAACTGGGGTTGCGCCGTGAATGTGTAGAGGTTGAGGCCGCGCTGCGGCGGCTGGACCCGCCAGAGGTGCGTGTATAGAACTTTGGCTTTGCTTTTTAGAACAATCCCAACCACTTACGAGGTTTTGTGCGAGAGGGCGGTTCAGAGCCCGGCGCATAACCCTGGGTGTATTCACGGTTGCGTGGCTCAACCAACGTGCTGGTCACTGGCACGCCGGCACGCAACAACAAATATTCGGCCCATTTGACTTGACGAAGTTTGACACAAAAATACAGGTCATCGCCAGACCGGCCACGATCCCAGACTTTCACGCCATGCCGGAATAGCAGCCGCTCAATTTCGATGCCGCTCCATAGAGAGTAACGTGACACACGAATTGTTGGCGCGTTGCGAGAGGTGAGGCAGTCCAAGAACTCGGAAATTAAGCCGTAGATGCCGGCGTGTTGATAGGCTCCGTCCCAATCTGCATTAATAAATGTTGAAATTGTGCCTTCGATACGGTTAATAGGATCAAAGGAGAGAGGCATGTCTGACAGGTTCAATTTGTTTCAGTCCTCCAATAGAACATATGTTCTATTGTAGTGCAGATTACCTCATCACGGACTTGTCAAAATGCTTGAAACCGAATAGGAGGTTATTGTGAAACGTCTCTTGCAATTTGCACTTGTTGTCATCCCAATCATCTTACTTGCCGCCTTAGTTATCGACTTTTGGGGCTATACACTTGATTTTTTCTCCTACTTTTATGGACTAGGCGTGGCCGCCATAATAACTTTCATATTGAACACGTTTGATGACTGGAGATCAACTGCCGAAAGACCAAACCAACGTCAATCCGTCAAAATAGAAACCAAAGAAACACCTAATGAAATCATAAGTGCTGCAAGTGAGGCGAATCGAAATTTAATTTTGGCAACAATTATTCTATTAATAATTCTGCTGGGATTATTAATTTATTAGACGTTATGCGAAATAGCAGTTTTGCTGTAGTTGTAGGGAAAAACCTGCCTGGGTAGGGGCGCAGCATGCTGCGCCCCTACGAAAATCCAACACCCAACAAGGCCTTGTTGCAGATCGCCACTTTCAGCGTTTCCACCCATCATTATTTCGCATAATGTCTATTCTTTTGGTTAGTCACCAGACATCCAAGAATATAAAAAAATTCAATGATTCTTTGGACTCACCCGACCACTCAAGGAGAGTAAGAAATAATGGACAAATATCTTAAGCCCATACTCATTGGAATATTATTGGGGCTCTTTCTAAAAGCAACTTGGGATAGAGGATTGATTCAAGAATTGCTCCAAGTCATGTTGGACAATAGAGGTCCGGTGCTTGTAATCATAATCATTATTGGTTTAGTAATTTTGATCATAGGCACATCACCAAAAGCAGGGAAGACCATCGCGCTTGATCTCAAAACAATTGTTGCACGTGCCCTGTCGCTTTCTTTATCCCTTTCATTCGCATTCAATCCCTCGCTTTATCTGAATTTTGTTCCTAATGATTGGATCGCACGAATTGGAAGCCTCTTTCGTTTGCCCCGATTTTTCAGACCGGCACCAGCATCAAATGCAGCCCCAACTCCCACACCCTTT
>JBBQST010000360.1:0-5015 GCA_038213625.1 Thermoflexales bacterium | reverse complement strand
AGCGCAGCCTTGTCGCTGTGGGTGTCATAGCGCCATTCGCCTAATGTATCCGGCATAAAGCGCACGCGATAGATGTCTTGACCCTCACTGGACCGTCCATCGTAAAAGCCATCGACGCGAACGCCGCGATGTAGATGGGTGAAGGTGGCTGAGAAAGGCTGTGAGGTGAAGGGGTTGCCGCCGGCGGATGGTGGCGCATGAAAGCTGAGCTCGATGAAGTCCCAGCGCTCAGTTGATGCGGAGCGAGATGAGGATGAATCTTGAGTCATATGAAAAGATTAGTTGCAGCGAGTGATGGAGAGCAGACGGAGCGCTACTCCTTCAATGCGCCGGCGGTCAGGCCCGACACAAGATAACGTTGCAGGAAGATGTAGATGAACAGGATTGGCGCGATGGAGATGACGACGCCGGCCATCAACTCGGTGTAACGCGAGGCCCATTGACCCTGAAAGCGCAACAGGCCGACCGGCACGGTCAGCCAGGCCTCGGAGTTAATCAACACCAGCGCGATGAGCAGCTCGTTCCAGGTGCCCAGCGCATCGATGATAAAGAGCGTGACCAGCGCCGGCACTGACAGCGGCAGCATGATCCGCCAGAACACGGTGAACTCCGAGCAGCCATCCAGCCGGGCCGCCTCGATCAGCTCATTGGGCAGCGTGCGGAAGAAGCCGCGCATGACGAAAATCTGGAAGGGCAGGCCGAACACGACATAGGGCGGAATCAAGGCGGGCAGGGTGCCGGCGATGCCAAGCTGCTTCATCATCACCAGCAGCGGCAGCAGTGTCACTTGCACGGGAATGGCCAGCCCGACGAGGAAGAGGATGAAGATGGCGTTGTTGAAGCGAAAGCGCATCTTGGCCAGCGGGTAGGCGGCGAGTGCCGCGATCAAAATGCCGAGTGGGACCTTGGTCAGAATCAAGATCAGGCTGTTGCGAAAGTAGACCGAGAAGTTGCCAATGCTCCAGGCTTTGACGAAGTTCTCCGGCAAAAAGCGCTGGGGCCAAGCGAACACGCCGTTGCTGATCAGGTCGTTCATGCTGCGCAGCGACGTGAGCAGGATGATGATGAAGGGAATGAGCCATAGCGCGGCCAGGAAGATCAGGCCGATCCAGATCAGCAGCGTCGGCCACGAGCGGCGCAATCGGGTGACCACGGTCGCGTTGCGTTTGGGAAGGAGAAGGCTTTCAGTCATAGGGGGTTAGCGCGTTAATCTCGCGACATGCGCCGGACGTAGGGAATGGCGACGACGAGGGTGATGATGGCGATGATCCAGGCGATGGCCGAGCCATAGCCGGCATGGTAATACTGAAAGGCGTTGAAGTACATCCAGGTGCCCATGACCTGGGTGGAGCGGCCAGGGCCGCCGTAGGTCATGGTGTAGATCAGGTCAAACACCTTGAACGAGTTGATCACCGCCAGCGAGAGGACGATGACATGGGCCTCGCGCAGCCAGGGCAGGGTGATATTCCAGAACAGGCGCGGGCCGGTGGCGCCGTCCATGCGCGCGGCCTCGTATTGCTCTCTGGGAATGCCTTGCAGCGCGGCCAGATACACCGTCATCGAAAAGCCCACGCCGGTCCAGATGGCGGTGAGGAAGGTGGCCGGCAACGCCGTCTCGAATACCGACAGCCAGCCGCGGGCAAACCGACCCAGCCCCACCGCCTTGAGCACTTCGTTGATGAAGCCAAATTGCGGGTTGTACATCCAGGCCCAGATGAGGCCAACAGCGACCAGCGGCAACACGGCCGGGCTGTAGAAGATGCTGCGCAACAGCGTGCGCGCCGGCAACTTCTGATCCAGCGCCACAGCGAACAACAGCCCCAGCGTGGTGGGAATCACCAGCGTGCCGGCCGTCCAGATCAGGTTGTTGCGCAGGGCCAGAATCGTCACTTGATCCTGGAAGATGGCGCTGGTGTAGTTGGAAAGTCCGACCCAACTGCTGCCGCGTGACAGGCCATCCCAATCGGTCAGGCTGATGATGAACGAGTAGAACATGGGGTATCCCAAAAAGATGAGATACCACAGCAGGGCCGGCAACAGAAATAAGTACGGTGTCAGCCGGATGCGGCGGCGGGGGCGAGGGTGTCGCTGGGTCAGTTGTGCCATAGATTGCGCGGAGACGGAAGATGATGGACGGGAGACGGCGGGTAATCTCCATTGTCCGTCTCCCGTCGCGGCTTCCGAGCCGCACCGTCTCCTGTCTCCTGCTTACTTCTTGTTCTTCGCCTTCCACTCATCCACGCGCTGCTGCATGAGTTTGGCGCCTTCTTCGGGGGTCAGCTTCTTGGCGACGATGTTGTCCTGCACCTCGAAGAAGCCGTCCATGAGTTCTTTCTGAAAAGCCTGATCGGTGGGCGGGTAGGTGCTGGGGGCCGACAGCACCTCTTTGCGCAGACCGCAGGTCAGCGGCCATTCGTTGCAGTCGGGGTTTGCGCCGATGGTGGCCGAGCTGGCAAAAGCAGTGGGGAACTTCTTGGCCGTCTCGGGCGAGGTCAGCCAGTTTAGGAACGCGGCCGTCTCATTGGGGTGCTTGCCATCTTTGGAAATCATGAACTGCTCGGGGAAGGTCGAGAAGCGCAACGGCGTCTGATCGGTCGGCGGCAGGTAGAAGTTGTACTTCTTGTTGTCCTGCTCGTTGTTCTTCAGCACACCCTCATACCAATCGCCTTCCAGCACTAATGCGGCATCGCCTTTAAAGAAGGGAAAGCGCGAGTCGTCGGGCGAGACGGTCAGGAAGTCCGGCACTACCCAGCCGTTGTCCACCCACTTCTGAAAGCTCTGATATGAAGCCACCACACACGGGTCGGCCCAGCTTAGGGTCAACGCATTGAGTTGGTCGTGCTTGTCCGGCCCGCACTGGTGCTCGATGAAATAATCGAGGATGCGCATGGTGTGCCAGCCAAACTTACCGCCGATCGACACGCAGTACACGTTTTGGCCCTTCAACTTTTCGCACATGGCCTCCTGCTCGGCAAAGGTCTTGGGCACTTCCACGCCCCACTTGGCGAAGTTGTCTTTGTTGTACCAAAAGCCCATGCCGTGCGCTGTATACGGCACACCAAACTTACTGCCGTTGCGCGAGATGCGATCCAGCGTCCAGGGGCCATACACCTTGTCCCAGCCGTACTGCTTGTAAAAATCGTTCAGGTTCAGCACCTGGTCGGCATCAATAAACGGCCCGGCGATTTCGCCACCCCACATGAAGAAGGCATCCGGCGGATTGCCCGAGGCCAGCGCGGTCTTGAGTACATCCGGATACACGGCCGCGCCGCTGCCGGCGGTGTTATCCACCGCAATCTGGATGTTGGGGTTCTGCTTCATATAGTCGTCCAACACCGGCTGCATCTGTTCCATGCCGGTGGCGTCCCAGATCGAGGCGATACGCAGGGTGATCTTCTCGCCACTGGCGACTGGGGCGGTTGTTGCATCGGCAGCAGCAGGCGCGGCTGGCGCGTTGGGCTGGGCCGGTGCCGCACTGGGCGCACCCGGCATGCCCGCGCAGGCCGCTAACAGGGTTGCGATGCTTGCGATCGCAAAGGTGCGAATGGTCGTGTTTCGATTCATCTTGGATTTTCTCCTATATCACTGCAAATTAAACGCTACTTGTCTTTTGGTTCCACTCCAGGCGCGCGGGCTATTGCGCCGGCAGGGTCTTGGTCCACGCATCAATCTGGCGCTGGGCTTCGGCGATGATCTTGTCGATGCCGGCTTCCTGCAGCTTGCTCTTGTGTTCAGTCAGCGTGGCGTCGGTGTCTTCGACCATGCCGCGGTTGAGGTTGCCGTATTCCTTGGCCACTGTGTTCACCTGGGCAATTTCGTTCTCCACGGGCTTGCGGTCGAACGTAAAGCCCATGATGGGCGAGATGTCGGCTTCGGCAATGCCCTTGTCCACCCGGTCCCACACGCCCACATCGGTTGGGTCGGTGAGATAAAGCTGGCGGCGGTCGCCAAATTGCCAGTAGGTGTTGGGCAGCCACGTTGCGTTGTCCATCGTCACGCCCTCGGGCAAGCCGATCACTTGATTGGCCTTGTCCTTCCACACCCAATGTTTACCCTCGATGCCGTAGTTGAGCAAGTTATACAGTTCAGGGTTCTGGTTCACCTCCTCGATGTACTTCACCGCCAGGTCTGGATGCTGCGAGGTGGAGCACACGCCCGTGCCGGTGCGGCCAATGCCCGAGGTCAACAGCACCGATTGATTGATATAGCCGCGAGAGCACATGATCGTAGATCTCGTGCAGCAGCACGGCGATGGACAGCGAGACCAGCACATTGGCGATGATGAACAGGCTGTTGATGAACAGGGTGTTGCGGATAATGCGCCAGGCAATGCCGGTGCTGAACAGATAGGTGAAGTTGCTAAAGCCGACCCAGTCGCTGCCCCAGAGGCCCTGGGCGGCCTTGTAGTCCTTGAAAGCCAGAATGATGCCGGGCATGGGCACATATGAAAACACGAACAAGATGAGCATGCCCGGTAGCGCCATCAGTAACAGCGTCCGATTGCGGCTCAGCCAGCGCCGTATTGATGCCGCAAGAGATTGCGGTTGCGGGACTTTAGCGCCGAGGGGCGACGACGCTGGGGACCTGGTGATCCGGCTCATGTCGGCACCTCCCGCATCGCCAGCACCCAGCCGGCCCCACGCGGCGATGTGCTGTCAGCGCGTGGCAGGAAGCGCCGACTCTCTGACACTTTTAATGCACCCTGTGCCAGATCAGTAGCGGGGCCTGTCCATTTGTTAGTGAGCATGAGTATGGGCAAAAGCCGATTGCTTTTCTAAGCCGCCTCCAACACCAGCACCCAATCCGGTCCGGTTTCTGGCGTGGTGAAGAAGCGAATGCCCTCGGCCGCGAACAGGCCGATCTCGCTTTGAATGCCGGTGCGCGGATCGAACCAACCGACGCGGGCTTTTGGGGCCTGGATACAGTTCATGTGCACATCCACCGTTTGCGTGTTCGGCACATAGATCAGCGCGTAGCTGCCCTCGCGATCTCGCGTCGCTTGCACATGGCTGCCG
>JBBQST010000359.1:0-5017 GCA_038213625.1 Thermoflexales bacterium | reverse complement strand
TTGACAAACGTTTTCATGGCAGAAAATCCAGTCGCGATGGCCTGAGTCATCCAATCATCGAGTTTCGCTTTGGCTTCGTCGTAAGCGAACTGGGTATTGAAGATTTCACGGAAGCGTTCTTTGAGTTCGTAGCAGGTCTTGTCCGGCGACTTCCAACCCACCCGCTCCACAAATGTTCGCTCGTAACGCTTGCACCCATATCGTCGTGGTCGGTAGATCAACCAACAGCGCTTGCCGGACATCGGCAAATCTGGCACCAGTTGCTCATGCCCAACATCATGTTCCTGTGTGCACACCTTGCTGCAATCGGGGCACACCCCCATTTCATTCTTTGACTTGACTCGCACGCGTATCGTGTGGGTTCCTTGATACTGCCAACCCGTGACTTGCACCCCAGCGATTCCCAACACCGCTTCCAGCGTCGCCCATTCCTGCTCATCCGTGCTCATCCCGCTAGCTTATCAGCTTGCCCTCTTATGTCCCTCTTCCCCGCTTTACTCCGGAGAGCCGAAAACGAAGACAATAAAAATGCAGCTAATCAACCATCCTATCGATTTTTGTATCGAAGTATCAAGAAAGAACAGAATATCTATTGACTAAATCAACGAAAAACGTTAAAAACAACTGTGGTGACACTGAACGACATCGACAAAACCATTTTGAACTACTTGCAGGCCGATAGCAGCATCAGCATTGTGGAGCTGGCGCGCAAAATCAAGCTATCGCAGCCGGCCACCCACGCGCGCATCAAGCGGCTGGAGGAGGCCGGCCTCATCCGCGGCTATGTGGCATTAGTGGATCGCGAGAAGGCTGGCTTCGATCTGTTGTGCTTCATTCACATTACGATGCAGTTGAACCAACACGAGCAGATTCAAAAATACACCGATGCCATTCGCGCCATGCCCGAGGTGCTGGAATGCCACCACATCACCGGCGAGTATGACTATTTGCTCAAGGCCGTGGTGCGCAACCGTCATGAATTAGAGCGATTTGTGAACGGCAAGCTCACCTCGCTGCCCGGCATCGCCCGCATTCACACCAGCCTGGTGTTTACCGAAGTCAAAGCCACCACGGCATTGCCGTTGGTCTAGAGCAAAGAGCGATGAGCTGAGAGCGATGAGCCTGACCCTTCGACTCCGCTCAGGGATCGGGCTCACAGCTCTACGCTCACCGCTCTCTGCCCCAATTATTTTTAGAGGAACCGTAAAAAATAATGAGTACATTCATGAACGCCAAGCAGCTCTTCTTCACCAGCGAAAGCGTGACGGAAGGGCACCCCGACAAAATGTGCGACCAGATCAGCGATGCTGTTTTGGACGCCTGTCTGAGAGAGGACCCGATGAGCCGCGTGGCTTGCGAAACGGCCGTCAAGACCGGCTTCGTGCTGTGCTTCGGCGAGATTACCACCAAGGGCTTCATCAACTTTGAGCCGCTGGTGCGCAAAGTGGTCAAGGACATCGGCTTCGACGACAGCTCGAAGGGCTTCGACGGCAACACGTGTGGTGTGCTGGTCGCCATCGCCGCCCAGTCGCCCGACATCGCTCAGGGTGTGGACAGCGCGTTCGAGCAGCGGGGCAAGCGTGGCAAGAAAGACCGCGAGGCCGAGATCAGCAAGGTTGGCGCTGGCGATCAGGGCATGATGTTTGGCTTCGCCTGCAACGAGACACCCGAGTTGATGCCGATGCCGATTGCGCTGGCCCATCGCCTGGGTCGTCAGTTGAGCGCCGTGCGCAAGAATGGCACCCTGCCCTGGCTGCGCCCCGACGGCAAGACTCAGGTGACGGTGGAGTATTCCGGCGGCAAGCCGGTGCGCGTCGACACGGTGCTGATCTCGACCCAGCACGCGCCAGAAGTGGAACAGGAGGAGATCAACCAGGCCTTGCAGGAAGTGGTGATTTACCCAACCATTCCTGGCGAGTACATGGACAAGAAGGTCAAGATCTACACCAACCCGACCGGCCGCTTCGTGGTGGGCGGGCCGATGGGTGATGCAGGTCTGACCGGCCGCAAGATCATCGTCGACACGTATGGCGGCATGGGCCGGCATGGCGGCGGCGCATTCAGCGGCAAGGATCCCACCAAGGTCGACCGCAGCGCCGCGTATGCCGCCCGTTGGGTGGCCAAAAACGTGGTGGCGGCCGGTCTGGCCGATCGCTGCGAGATTCAGTTGGCCTATGCAATCGGCATGGCCGATCCTTTGAGCATTTGTGCTGAGACATTTGGCACTGGTAAGGTAAGCGACGATGCCATTGTGAAAGCCATTGCCGAGGTGTTCGACCTGCGCCCGGGTGCCATCATCGCCGACCTCAAGCTGCGCCGGCCAATCTATCAGCAGACCGCGGCCTATGGTCACTTCGGCCGCACCGACATTGATCTGCCGTGGGAGAGCACCAGCCGCGCCAAGGCGTTGAAGAAGGCCGCGAAGTAAGAAGAGGCGGTTGGCGGCTGGCAGCTAGCCGCCAACCGCCAGCCGCCTCTTCCCCACACGCTATAATTCAGGCTCTTCATGAATAATTCCCGGCCTCGATCCATTGTGCTGAAAGGCGGCCCTCAGCCCCGCGTCTACCGAACCTATGAAGATTGGCTGGCCGAGCAAAAGCTTGATCGCCGCAGCCCGGAAGAGCGTGGCATTCGCGTCGGCTCACCCATCATGTGGCGGCACAAGCACAACAGCATCATCGTCACCGACCGGGCCACTGTCATCGCCATCAAGGACAGCACGCTGACGATTCAGGTGAAAGATGTGCGCGAGCATCAGCGCGAGATCGACATCAGCGAAGTGGCCATCGAGGACGACCGGCAGGCGCGCAATGCTCAGGCCCAGGCCGCAGCAAACAAGGCTGCCGATGAGGCTGAAGCCAAGGCCAGTGCCGCAGCGGCGAAAACTGACGACGAGTAAGCCGGGATTTTGAAGGCATGCAGTTTCAAAGGGGTGTGCGATGCACGCCCCTTTTGATGTTTCCAGCATTCGGCTTCCTCGGCAACCGGCGCTCGACAGCGATAAACCTGCACCGCCGCGCATGTCATCTACGTTCGATTCCACCTCACGCACCCGTCACTTTCCAGTGCCCTGCTGCGCATCAAACTCATGATGCCGCAAGCCGGCCCCACTTGGGTGCGCGTGCTGAGGCCGGCGATGAGCGCGAGTTTGTGGCGCATGTGCTGTCATCGCGGGGTGATTCGGACACGCGCCTGGATTCCCAGAGCATGGGAAATTTGAGCGCGTTGCAGGAGCCGTTGAGTGTGCAGGAGCGGCGCGTATTGCGACTCATGGCGGCAGGGATGACCAATGCCGATATCACCCGCGAACTCACCGTCTCGGTCAACACGGTGAAGTCGCAGACGCAAAGCATCTATCTCAAGCTCAACGTTAACAGCCGCGATGCAGCGGGAGATGTAGCGCGCCGGCTCAAGTTGATTTAACAGCCCAGCCCAATCACCCCTGCATTCACCCCCTGTAGGTGATTTTTTTAAACGCGTGGTGCCGTATTGTGTTCATACAGAAGAACTTCACTCACATGAAATATTGCGTCGGGTTTGGGTTGGTGGACTGTGCAGTTCAACTTGAAACTTTGGAATAAAAGATTTTTTGATATTCGCAAATATTCAGGGCGAATTTTGACCTCAATCTCATTTACGCTGGAGCACAGCCACCCCGTACAATCGTTTTTTTATATTTGTTGTACGTGATTAGGAGACAGAATTTATGCAATCAACACCACCAATTCAGATGGACAGTGTCACCAAAAAGCGCGCCCTCGCCGTCATCTTTTTTATCATGCTGATGGACATCATCGGCCTGACCATTCTGCTGCCAGTCGCGCCCTTCATCGTCGCCCGCTACAGCAGCGATGCACTCACCATCACCTTGCTGACAGGCATTTATGCGGCCGCACAGTTTTTTGCCGCCCCTGCACTCGGCAACATTGGTGACCGCGTCGGCCGTCGGCCCGTGCTCATCCTCAGCGTGCTGGGCTCGGCTGTTGGCTATTTCATCTTCGGATTTGGCGGCGCGCTGTGGGTGCTGTTTGTGTCCCGGCTGATCGACGGCATCACCGCCGGCAATCTCTCCACCGCCTCGGCCTACATTGCCGATGTGTCCACGCCCCAGGAGCGGCCCAAGAACTTTGCCCTCATCGGCATTGCCTTCGGCCTGGGCTTCATCCTCGGCCCCGCGCTCAGTGCTGCCGCCAGCCTGATCAGCGTCGATGCACCTGCGTTTGTGGCCGGTGGACTGGCCCTGATCAGCGTGGTCGTGATGTACTTTATCCTACCGGAATCATTACCTGTGGAACGCCGTGAGCACGCGCCTCTATCATTGAGCAGCTTTAACCCACTGGTGGCCATCGGCGAGATTGCGCGCAAGCCGGGCATGCCGCTGCTGATCCTGATCAGCTGCGTATTCGCCTTCGCATTCAACGGCACCAACACCGTGTTTAGCAAATATCTGGGTGACAAATTTCTGGTCGACGCCACGCAGATCGCCATCGCCCTGGTTGTGGGTGGCGTGATCACGGCCATTGTCCAGGGTCTGTTCGTCGAAAAATTGGTCAAACGGTTTGGCGAGAAGGTCATGACCATCGTCAGTTTGCTCAGCCTGGCGCTGGGCTTCCTGATCATCTTCGCGGCACCCGCATTCTGGTGGGTCTACCCAACCAGCCTGTTGCGCAATGGCCTGGGCGGCTTCTTCTGGGCCACCATGGGCGCGATGACGGCGGGCAAGGTGCTGCCGCAGGAACAGGGCAAGCTGGCTGGCGTCAACACAGCGCTACAAAGCTTGATGGCGGTGTTTGGCCCGGTGGCGGCCGGCGTTGCCTACGATGCCATTTCGCCCGGCGCCCCGTTCTGGCTCGGTGCCATTCTGTTTGCCGTGGCCGCGATTTTGACGCTGGGGATCCGCAGCATCCGCGGTGCTCAGCAGCAACAACATGGCCCGGAAGCCGTATCCATCGGCGGTCACGCCTAATCTCAGATTTGCTTTTGGAATCGCGGCTGGAAGATCATGCACGTGACACGT
>JBBQST010000358.1:0-5038 GCA_038213625.1 Thermoflexales bacterium | reverse complement strand
ACCAGATGGGTCGAGTGGGTGCGCCGAATGGTTTCACTCAGCAACATTTTGCGCACCAGGGTTCGGTTCACGGTGCCGTTGCCGCTCCAGTTGCGCACCACTGGAAAACTGCGCGTGTCGGGCTGAGGCGATTGCACCTGATTGCGGTCGCCGGCCAGCTGGCCCTGATCACCCAGATATAAACCTGTCGGCAACACCTCTTTGATGAGGCCGCTGGGGATGGCCAGGGTCGGCCCGCCGGTGTTGGCATCGCGGCGCGGCATTTCTGCCCCCACGATGGGTTGCGCCGGCGGCACTTGCAGCAAGGCCAGTTGGGCCGGCGCTTTGCCGACCTCAACCACGATCTTGCGCGCAGCCGCATCGACCTTGCCACCCAGCCAATGCCAGACTGTGCCGTCCCAGGCATACAAATCCAGCGTGTTCAGGTCGGCCACATTCATGGGGATGTCGACACTGAGCGCCAGCTGACTGGGCGGGACGCTGCATGTTTTGAGATCGTAAAAGCCGCTCTGAGGCAATAGGCCCGCAGGCAGGCGTTGGAGCGCATCGGCACTGATGGCGCTGCTGTCCAGCTTGATCCCAAACCGGCCCTGCAACGCTTCCGGTGCCACATGCACCTGAATCCCTTCCATCGATACCATGTTGCGCTGGGTGCTGAATTCGGCGCAGGCCACGTCCGGAAGCACGCCAGTGACGACGCCGGCCCGACTGATGGCAAATGCACCCAGCACAAATGCCGCCACGCCCACCAGCAACAGGATGATAGGTGTGAAAGTACGCTTGCCAACCGCTGGCAGCATAAATTCCGTCTTGGGCTTGGGCCGGGGGCGGCGCAGAGGCAGGGCCTGAGAGTCGGTCTCAACCTGTGGCCTGTCACCACCGGTCGCGGGTGGTGAATTCGAAGACTGACTTGAAGACTGAATGGGTGCAGCAGTGGGGTGTGATGATGGCTGCAAAAGCGGTGAAGAATGTGCCGTGATTGCCATATTGGCGGCGACATCCGATGCCTCTACTTCGATGGGCCGTTGTAACGGCGGATCATCGAAAGTCGATTCATCGGCGTCGCGCGGCGTGGGGCCTGACGCGGACGCACTCATGCCTGATCTTTAATCTCCTGATACAAATCGGTCAGCGCAAACACCGGTCTCAGTGCTCGCACGGGCTGATGTGCGTTGCATAAAAATTTGCACGTTACAACGCATCAAAATTGTAGCATGTGGATGAGGGCACCTTGGTTGGGACGACTTTCATTGGCCCAAGACTATTGTGACCCCGGGTGCGTTCACGCTCACGTCCACGTTCTACAGCATCACCCGCCGAAAAACCTCGGCAAAATACGTGCTCCCATCGGCCCGCAACCGCAACAAGCTCTGCGGCATCCGGGTCTCCATGCCGTTGGGGTCGTTCACCTGCGAGACATGCTTCTTGATGGATTCGAGCTTCTGACCCAGGTAGTCACTGACATCGACAACGTGATTGGGCACGACCGGGCCGGCGAAGTAGACCTCGCGCGGTGCGTGCATCTCGAAGCCGTCCACCAGCAGCTCGGGGAAGTACATCCGGTTATTGGCAGCAGGGAAGAGCGCATCGCACACGGCCATGCCGATGGTGCGGTGGTCGTTGTGATTCACGCGCAGTGCGCCGTAGTGCAGGGTCAGCGGATCGCTGGTGACTACGATGTCGGGCTTGAAGCGGCGAATTTCGCGGGTCAGATCGCGCTGTAGCAAAAGCGTGTTGGCCAGCTCGCCGTCAATGTAGCTGAGGAAGGCGATATCGGTGACGCCGAGATCGGCTCCTGCTGCACGTTGCTCCACCCGCCGCATCGACACCAGCTTGTCGGGGGTGATCTCGGGCACATCACTGCCTTTGTTGCCGCCAGTGACGATGACATAGCCAACCTGGTGGCCCTCGGCCGTCCATTTGGCAATGGTGCCGCCGCAAAAAAACTCTGGGTCGTCCGGGTGGGCCACGATCACAAGAATATTCATGAACAGTTCTTTGAATTGACTATGAGTTTGATCAACATTTATCAACAATTAAATCCGGTCGGCTGATGTAGACAAGTCCTGGCATGAATTAGTTTTTTTGTGTATGAAATGCTCAAACCAAAGTCTAGAAACCTACATCAAAAATCCGGCAATGACTGAGCCCCGAAATGTTAAAGTTAATTGCGTCTTTGTAATGAGGCTAATCCCCTGTATTTCAAGCGTAATTAGCAAAACCGACTGCTTTGGGAACTGCATTTCTATGTGCAACTTAAACGCTAATTTCGAGCATTCGTAGTCTGTAAGGTTCTAGGTATGACTCAGGTTAGTAGTCTAAGCGAAGTTGCCTCAGGATGCCCCCTCTGCCTGAAGCGGTATTGCTTGTGATCATTTGTGGCCGTTAGAACCGAGGTTGGCTCTGACGGCCCAGCAGTTTCAGTCCGTTTTCATTAGAGGTGAAAATGAATCAAAAAAGGCTTCCGCTCATCGTACGCCAAACTACCCTTTCATTGACGTCACTGACCATCATCGTGTCCAGTCTGGTGGCCGGCCCAGCGTCACGTGCAACCGGCGCTCCTTCTTCTCCCAGCACCGCAGCCAGAAGTGCGGACCTATCAGGAGTCGGTTGCCAACTCACTGTGAATTTTTCTGTTCTACAGAAGGGTAATGTGCACATTTACTCTTTTGCGGCTGTGGCTTTAAGTGTCGCACCCACAATTGAATTGTTGGATGCCAGCAATACAGTTCTTTACTCCTCGACAGGGTTGGCAACACCTCCGTGCCTGCCGTGGGCGCGACAACCCGTGTGACCGTGGGTGGATTTGTGAACCCCAGTGAGGGCGCAGCCATCCTGTATCTGCCAATCATGCACAAGCAGACGTGTGTGATCGACGTGAGCTGCAAAGTCGCAGCCGGTCAGTAGACGCAACGCCTGGACCACAAAAAACCTGGCTCTTGTAAGAGCCAGGTTTTTTGTGGTTCAAGTTGGTTTTAGCGGCCGGAGCGCTTCAAATGGGTCAGGTTGTAACGCCATAAGAAGCGCTCCGACCGCTGGCCGCTGGCCTCACTCTATTGCTCGTCCGAGCGCTTGCGCGGGGCCAAGGGTCGGCGGGGTGGACGCCGTTGTGCGTTGGCACTGGTGTTCGGTGTATTGGGCGTGTTTGGGGTGTTGGAGGCATCCGGCGGCGACGTGTCATTTGGTGAATCGTCACGCGGCTCTACATTAGCGTTATCGGCAGCGTTTCGAGGCTCGCTTGCGCGATCTGGTCCACCGGCATTGCGTTGGGGCGGGTTCGGGCGCTGTTCGAGCGGCCGTCGGCTTTTGTCGCGGCGCAGTTCATTGCCTTGACTGCCTTGATTACTCTGATTCGAGCCCTCGCCTCGCTCCTCACGCTTCAGACTGGCGTCGCCCGAAGGTGATGATTGGCTGAAGCTGGCCGCGGAGGCTTGCGGACGGGCCTGGGACGAAGGGCCTGATGGCCGATTGCCGGTCTGCCCCGGCTTCTGGGCCCTGCGCGCATCCCGCTCATCGCGGCGGCGCTTCATCTTCTCGCGCACCACCTCAGCACGCGCCTTCGCATCAGCCTCGTTCTGTTGCGTTTCGTTGGCTTGCTGGAACACCTGGGCCGCAGTGGGTGGAGCCGGCGGGCTGACTGGTTGATCGCCAGCTTCAGTGTTTGCGTCAGCGATTTTGGTCTTGGGGCCTTTCTTGCCGCAATCACAACCGCCACCCTCGTGCCGGTCGCAACTGCCACTGGCCGCCTTCTCTTGCAGCCGCTTCCACTCCTCCAGCGGCACAATCTGCTCGCGGTGAAACTCCATCTCGCGCTTGTTGTTATCGGCGTCCTTGAACTGGACGATGATCATGTCGCGCATCGGGTTTACCTCGACCACTTTGCCCTCGCCGTTGGGTGTGCCGACCACGCTTTTGACTTTGGGCAGATGGCGCTTGGCCTCGACATATTGCTCGTATTCGTAGACCAGACAACAGCGCAGCCGGCCGCACATGCCGGTGATGTCGTGCGGGTTCAAGCTCAGGTTTTGCTCTTTGGCATGTTTAATGGAGATGGGGCTGAACTCGGTGAGGAAGCGCGAACAACACCGCTCGCTGATGCCGCAGGCACCCAGACCGCCGATGATCTTGGCGACTTCGCGCGGGCTGATCTGGCGCATCTCGATGCGCGACTTGTAGAGATGGCTCATGCGGTCGCGCAGGGCGCCGGTGTCCACACGCTCTTCTTCGTCGGTGGAGTAGAGCAGGGTCAGCGTCTGGCCGTCGAAGCTGTATTCGGCGCGCACAATCTTGATCGGCAACTGCAACCCCGCGCTCTCGGCCCGGCACGCGATCATGGCCTCCAGCTCTTTGTTCTCATAGAAATGGCGCATGGCCATATCCCGGCCAGTGGCCATACGCTCGATGCGCTTGTACGGTCCACCGCCGCCGGCCTTGTCTTTGGGTGGCTGCAAGGTGGCAACCTGACCCATTTGCCGACCGCGCACGGTGTCGACAATGACCCAGTCTTTGACATTGACGTTGAATCCGGCGGCTTCGTAGTGATAGACCTTGCCGACGGGTTGGAAGCGGATGCCGACCAGTTTGCGCTCTGGCGGGCCCGATCTGGTTACGACTGGGGGGAAGACTCCCGTCCACTCGGGCATGTCGAACATGGAGGGCTCGGGCGCTGCGGCATCTGCGGCATCTACAATGTTTGTTTCCATAGCACGTATTTCAGGACAGCAATTTATGAACCACAGCGCCTCCAAAGTGGGCTGCAATCCCTCTGCATCCTGTTAAGTTTTAGTTGAATTGGCTGATCGGTTCTTTCGAGCAAACTGATCAGAATAGAAAAGAATAAAAACGAATCCCATCTGTTTTATTCTATTTTGTTGATTCTGTCTAAGGAGGTGAATATTGGGTTTGAATTTCCGTGTGTGTAGGGGTAATGGAGCGGAGCGGGGGGGGGGAAATTAAAAAAAAATAGGAACGACGGGGGGGGGAGGAACCCACAAACAAACAAAAACACCCAGAACCAACAGGAGACACAAAAACCACA
>JBBQST010000357.1:0-5041 GCA_038213625.1 Thermoflexales bacterium | reverse complement strand
TGGAAGCTGAATCAACTGGCCGGGGCGATGCACATCTATCCCACCTATGCCATTGCCAACCAGCAACTGGCGTCGGACTATGCGGTTGAATCTTTTCTAAACAGCACGGCGGCTAAATTATTAAATCGATTGAGTGGACGTGCGTCAAAGCTGTGACGGCATCAAATCAAAGACCGCGCGGCTTCGCTTTGCAATCCCACGCGCCGGCCACGCCCTGCTCGGCCAGCACGAACTTGCGCACGCGTTGGGTGGCGGTGCGCGGCAATGCATCCAGAATCTCGATGTAGCGCGGCACCATGAAGTGCGGCAGGGCTTGTTTGCAATAGCGCCACAGCACTTCGGGAGTGGGCGGTTGTGCCAGGGATTCGGGCCGCAACACCACGCACAATTTGACCTCGTCCTCGCTCAACGCACTCGGCACGCCCACGGCCGCGCACTCCAGCACAGCCGGATGCTGGTTCACCACCTGCTCGATATCGAATGATGAGATGTTCTCGCCACGCCGGCGAATGTAATCTTTGAGACGGCCT
Source organism: Thermoflexales bacterium (assembly GCA_038213625.1). Lineage (GTDB taxonomy): Bacteria > Chloroflexota > Anaerolineae > J036 > Brachytrichaceae > JANMVQ01. Next base: position 4,511 of record JBBQST010000357.1, on the reverse strand, counting down.
TTGAAGGTGAGATAGCCGTCTTCATCCAGGCTGCCCATGTCGCCGGTGTAGTACCAACCCTCTCGAAAAACCTGCGCGGTGAGTTCGGGGTTGTTGTAATAGCCCGTCATCATTAGATGAGGCAGGGTTGGCCGCATGATGATTTCGCCGGCGGTGTTCGGCGGCACGCGCGCGTCATTTGCATCCACCACCTGCACCTCGGCTCGTGCGGGCGCAACACCAGCCGCGCCCACTCGTGTTTTGCCGCGTGGATGTTGCACCCACACCGCAACCCACTCGCTCTGCCCATACGTTTCCAGCAGTTGCAAACCAAAGCGGTGCTCGAACGATTTCCAAATGGCGACAGGCGCTGCGGCACCCAGTGCAAATCGGGCCGGGTTGTCGGCATCCTCAGGCTGGGGTGGACGGGCGTGCAACATGCTGAGCACGGCACCGAGATACGGAAACACCACGGCCTTGTGCTGACGAATGCGATCCCAAAAGCCAAACACATTGAAGTCCTCATCCAGCGCGACATGGCCGCCGCCGACCCACTGACCCATCGTCACGCCCATGGAGGTCACATGAAAGAGCGGCAGATAGGTATAGGCGGTCTCGCCGCGCGCGGTGCGCAACAGGTCGGCGTGGTAATACGTGGGGTGATGGGTCTGTGCGCGGCGATTGATCATCACACCTTTGGGTCGGCCGGTGGTGCCGGAGGTATACAAAATCAGCGCGAGGTCTTCGTCGTCGACGCGCACATCGGGCGGACGCTCATCGCTGGCCTGGTTGAACAGCGACTGGTAATCAAAGCCATGGTCCAACGCGCCGTGCACATTGGGATCGCGGTCGATCACCAGCACCCGGCAATCGTCCGGCAAGGCATGGCGCACGGCCTCCACGTTGGGCAACAGGCTGCGGGTGGTGATGAGCAGCCGCGGCGCGCTGTGGTGCAACTGATAGTGCAGGGTGTCGCCTTTAAGCTGGATGTTCAACGGCATCATCGTCGCATTCAACTTGATCAGCGCCAGCCACACGAACACAAAATGCTGGCTGTTCGGCAACAGCACGGCCACTCGATCCTGCGGCCGCACCCCCAACTCGCGCAGCAGATTGGCCGCGCGGTTGCTGGCGTGGTCGGTTTGACGATATGAATAGGTATGACCCTCGAAGGTGAGAAAGGGCCGGTCGGCCAGCGCACTGGCCTGGGCATCAATGAGGGTGCGAAGGAGCGGTGGATTCATCGCGTTGATGTTGAGTTGATGGTGAGTTGGCGTTGAATTAAGACGTGTGAGGGTTACAACAGTTTGCGCATGTTGATTAATCGTGACGCCATCAGCAGCACGGCCAGGGTCACCACCAGCAACACGGCCGATGCCGCGGCCACCAGCGGCGTCAGGTTGTAGCGCAACTGCGGCCAGATCAATGTGCTGAGGGTCTGTGTGCGCGGCGTGGCCAAAAACTGGGTCATCACGAATTCGTTGATGGAAATGATGAAGGCGAAGAACGCGGCGGCAAATAAACTCGGCCCCACCAGCGGCAACGTGATCTTGAAGAACACCTGCGCGGACGAAGCGCCCAGCCCTTGCGCAGCCTGCTCCAGTTGTTGGTCCACGCTGCGAATGCTGTTGCGCATGATGAGCACCACCAGCGGCATGGCGATCAGCGCATGCGCCAGCGCGATGCTGATCGGCTGGCCCCACAGGCCGATGCGCTGATGCCAGGCCAGGCTTTGCATGCCCAGCACCACGGTCGGCACAAACAGCGGAGCCAGCAACAACAGGATGATGGCATTGGCACCGGGAATACGGTGCCGCTCCAGACCCAATGCCGCAGCCGTGCCTGTCACCAGTGCAATGCCCATCGCCATCACGCCGATGATGAAGCTGTTCCAGGCACCTTCCCGCCACAGTGCATCGGCAAAAAAGGCTTGAAACCAGCGCAGTGTGATGTTGTTCAACTGGGGCAGGCCGATGGTTTCCTCGGGAGTGAAAGCGACAAATACGCTGAGCACGAGCGGAATCAGCAGGAGCGCCAGCGTAAGCACACCGGCTGCTCGCACGCCCCAGCGCGCAAGTCCATCGCCGGCATCATCCAGCCAGCTCGGGATGGGCACGCGGAGAGACTGCATTCGCGGAGGGCGAGATGATGCTGGCAGGACAGAAGAGCCACGCGCGACTAAGCGGCGCTGCAACCACACGCCCGCGCCCAACACCAGCCCGATCACCACCAACTGCACCACGGCCAGCGCCGCGCCCAACGGCCAGTGGGTGTGGTCGAAGGTTTCGGTGAAGACTTGCACGGCGGCGGTGTAGTTGTCGGGCGCGCCCATGACCACGGGGCCGATGTAGGCACCAAAACCCCATACAAAGCTGATGAATGCGGCGGTGATCGCGCCGGGCAGGGTGATGCGAAAGGTGGTGAGCAGGAACGCTTGCATTGGCCGCGCGCCCAAACCAATGGCGGCTTTTTCAAGATCAGGGTCAACCGATTGAAACAGGCCCAGCAAGATCAGGATGGGATACGGCGCGATGATCACGACCTCGGTGACCACCACGGCGAATAGATTCGCGAACATGCGGATGGGTTGGGTGATGAGGCCGAGTTGCAACAGCGCGGTGTTGATGAGGCCGCTGTTGCTGAGCAGCACCAGGATGCCGTAGCACAGCACCAGCACATTCGTCATCTTGGGCAGCATGACGGCGAGGATGGCCGCTGTTTTTGCCGCCGGCACCCAGCGGTGAATCGTGATCGCGCAGGCATAGGCCAGAACCATCACCACGACAGCGACCAACGCGGCCTGCCAGAACGTGATCTCGAAGATGCGCCGGTAAAACGGGTCGGTGAGCAGTGTGGCGTAGTTGGCCAGGGTGAGTGTGGTGGCATCGTAGAAGCGGCTGCCGCTGGCGCTGGTGGGCCGGGCATACAGGCTGAGCCGCACCAGCCAGATCATGGGGGTGAGTAAAAAGCCCAACACCAGCAACAACGCCGGTGCCATCAACACCCAGCCCGTGCCGCCGCGAGGGGTGTTGAGTTGAGAAGGATGGGTGGCGGCTGTGGAGACGCGCGCGGCTAGGGTCATTGCTGGTGGCTAGCGGTTAGCAGCTAGCAGCTAGCCGCTAGTTGCTAGTTGCTAGTTGCTAGCAGCTAGCTGCTAATTCATTCCGCCTTGCGCAGTACCTCGCGATCCCAAAACTGGCTGATTTTGTCGGCGTTTTTGTCGTACACATCGTAGGGGTAATACGACAAATTATTGAACTGTTCCGGCGTGCTGGGGTAGACCCTGGCCCAGATCGGCTGTGTTTTGGCAACCTCGACGGCGGCCGAGGGAATGTTCACGGACAGCGAGCCTGTTTTCAGGCCAAACTCGGTCTGGTTCTGGGTGCTGGCGAAATAGTCCATCGCGGCCAGTGCCACATCCTGATTCTTGCTGGTGCGCGGCACGAGAAAGAACAACTGCACCACGGCCGGGTCATCGGGTGGAATCACAAAGTCAATGGGCTTGTTGTCTTTGGCAGGGGCGATGAGGCCGTTGCCATGAATCGCGCCGGCGCTGACATTTTTTTGCAACAGCGCGTTGACGGCATCGGCCGTGGTCGGCCACCAATAGCTCACCCAATCGCGCTTGTCTTTGGCAAACTGCAACACGCCGTCCAGATTGTTCGTCAACTCTTGTTTGGCCGTGCCGGGCTTGCCATCGAGGTCGACTTTGGCCGCGGCAAACGCAAACAGCGACAGATAGTAGGCGTTGTAGAGCATGATTTTGCCCTTCAGCCCATCACTGAATAAATCCTTCCAGCTTTTCAAACCGTCCGGCACCAACTCCTTGTGCCAGGTCAGGGTCATGGCCGAGCTGATGAAGGGCAGGCCCCAGTTATCCTTGTAAATAAAGCTGTCGAGAATATTGGGCGCGAAGTTTTTGGCGTTGGGAACCTTGCCCATGTCCACCTGAGCGAACAGGTTGTCGCGGATGCCGGGGAAGCCCTGGGTGGGATCGGTCTGCACCAGATCAAACGGCGGCTGATCCTCCGGCGAGCCCTTGAGCTTGGCGGCGGCATCCCACCAGCCCGCGCTCAAAATCACCTTGGCGCCGGTGCGCTTCTCGAACTCGGGCGCAAAGACATCGCGAAAGGTGTTTTCGGTCAGCCCCGAATACACAAACATCGTAATGGTGCGGCCAGCAAAAGGCAGTGCGCTACTGCCGCTTTGGGATTCTGCGGCTGAGTCTGCTGCGCGCGGGGGTGGTGCCGCACATGCTGCCAGTGTTCCTGCCATCGCGGCAGCGCTGCTGATCTTGAGAAAGTGCCGCCGGGTGACTGAAGAACGGATCGATTGATTCATGGTGAGTTTGTTCATTGTCCTATGCGATAACGCAACTACATGCCGATTTGGACGCATGATTGCGTGGACGATGTGGGTGATGCAGACGAAATATGGCTCTCCCAACTTTAGCGGGAAAGCACCCTAACAATAAGTCGCGACTTGACACTGTCACTGGTGAAGAACCCACCCCTAACCCCTCCCTTTCAGGG
>JBBQST010000356.1:0-5066 GCA_038213625.1 Thermoflexales bacterium | reverse complement strand
GCAAAGGCCGATTGCGGATTTTGAATGGCCTCGTTGTAATCCTGTGGTGTGGGCCAGTTCATCTTTTCATGTGCCAAGTGGTGATGCGACGCCTGAGTCTGATCGTGCACGTGCCACGTGAGACGTGCACGTGCACGATCCCCAACTTGACTACGCCACGCGCACGCGCAGAAGCGTCACATCATCATTGCGAATGGCTCGCGCCGAGCGCAACGGCGCAAGCCAGGTTTCAAAGCCGGCGGCATCGTCTGGGTCTAGGCAGATCAAGGTCTGCCACGGCTCAGCCCCCGCCTCGGCCTCGGCCAGACTCCAATGGGCGAGTGCGTCTGTCATCAGCAGAAACACATCGCCCGCCTGCCAATCTCCCTGAGCCGTGCGCAGATGCGCGTTCAATAGGCCGTTGCGCGCCGGCAAACTCGACAACAGATAGGGCCGCTGGGTGAAATCGGCTGCGCTGACAATCGGGAAAGTCTGGCACACCTGGTTCACGCGTACGTGCACCAGACAACAATCGCCGACTGCCACGGCGCGCCAATTGTTTGTGTTGTCCAGTTGCAAACTCAGTAGGGCTGCAAATGCGCCGCTGCTGGCCTTCTCCTCCACATACCACGGCACAGCCTGTTTTTGAATACGCTGCGCCACATAGCCCGCCCACTGTTTTTGCAGCGGTCGCAGCAGTTCGTGCAGTGCCGCTTCATCAGGCGGAAGTCGCAGACCGGCCGCACGCGACAGTTGCTTGGCCCACAGTCGCGAGTATGACGATTCGGTTGCACCATCGGCAATGGCGCAACCGAACACATCGGTGGTCACCTCAACCAGCCGGTGCAACGGCCAGTAGGCATCCTCATACTCGTGTGGCTGGCTGCCGTGTTTGCCGGCCCAAAACACATCCGTGGTCACGCGCATGCCGGCCAGCTTAACGCAAATTGCTTGGGCGCGTGCCGATGTCCAGCGCCTGAATAATCAACACCAGATCGGCATTCAGCACGAACCCGCGCGCCCCTTCGGCCACGGTCAGGCCCTGGTCGGCGGCCACCGCGCGCATGAACGGGGTGAGCTCGCTGGAGCCGTTGAACAGATTGCGAGCGTAGTCGTCGGGCAACTGCGCGGGCGTGTCGGGAAATGCGGTGGTGCGGGCCGAGGGGTTGCTGGAGATGTGCACGTTGAACAGGAGCACGTTGCCGTCGCTGGTGGCCAGTTGTGTCAGGTCGGTCATGGCCTGGCTTGGGCTGCCGTCGGTGGATTCGCCATCGGTGATGTGAATGACGATGGGTGGGAAGCCGTTGGGGTATTGGGTAATCCATTTCTCCAACACTGTTTTGGCCAGACCGAGGGCTTGATTCATGGGCGTGCCGCCCTTGTAAATCGGATCGAACCAGATTGGAAAGCGCACCTTCTGGTCCATCAGGCCACCGGCGCCATCGTCAACCTTCTTGGTGCGCTCCTCGATGCGCGCTGGCATACTGGCGATCTCGCTGATGGGCACCATCTCACGGTCGGCCAACAGGCCACTGAACGCGGGCTGGACCTTCTCGCCGTAGCCGATGACGCCGACGTTGAAGTAGTCGCGCACACCTTCCTCTTTGGCGCAGCGAATGACCAGATTTTGCAGCAGCCGGTTAATCGCATCGGCCACACCATCGGCCTTGCGCCGCTTCTCATTGGGGAACGCGTCCTCCATCGAGCCGGAGCGATCGACCACGAACAAGAAACAAGTGGGATTCGAGCGGCTGATTTCTGCACTGTAGGGCATGAGCTTGGTCTCCTTGGGCTGGTGTGTCGCACCAGCAAATACTTGTGCATACGAACCCGCGCACCACAAGTTGCGGCTTCTCACCGGCAGGTCTATAAATAGCGAAGCAAACCAAGTTCTACTTCAGGAGCAATCCAACAGCAACCCACTGATAAACACCGGACATTGCTCACACTGTGGTACTGGCCCGACTACGACAATCTGCCCGATTCGATCAAAGCGGCCACGGCCCGCACCGAACCCCTGAGGCCGCCGAATTGGTGGGAGGGCGATGCCGGCAAAGCCGTGGAGCCGTTGATCCCGTATTTCACCGGCGATATATCCCCAAGGCCAAGTGGAACCGCGTGCCGGACATGCTGCACGATGAATGAGGGGAGCAAGCAGACATCAGAAGTCAGATGTCAGATTGCCGAGCCTCATAATCTGATATCTGATATCTGACTTCTGGCGTCTCACTTCGCGCCCGGCTTTGCATCCTTAAACATCGCAATCGCCTTGTCTTTTTGCACAGCATGATCGACGATGCGCCTGGGATAGGTCTGGCCGATGACGCAGTTGGTCTTGAGCTGTTGCTGCGGCGGCATCAACCATGGCTCGTGAATGAACTCATCGGGCACGCGAGCCATTTCCGGCACCCAGCGGCGAATGTAGTTGCCCTTGGGATCGAAGCGCTGGCTTTGTAGCAGCGGGTTGAACACGCGAAAATAGGGCTGCGCATCGGCACCCACGCTGGCCGCCCACTGCCAGTTGCCGTTATTGGCCGCGGCATCACCATCGCACAGCTTCTGCATGAAGTAGCTCTCGCCCCAGCGCCAATCCAGCAACAGGTCACGGGTGAGGAAGCAGGCCGCGATCATGCGGGCGCGATTGTGCATCCAGGCCGTTTCGTTCATCTGCCGCACGGCCGCATCAACGATGGGGTAGCCGGTCTTGCCCGCGCACCATGCCGCAAATCGAGCCTGATCGAGTGTGTCATCGCCGCTGCCAAACTTCACCCCATCCCAGGCCTTGTTGAAATTATGCTTATCCGCGTGTGGAAAGTGATACAGCAATTGCATGTAGAACTCGCGCCAGATGAGCTCGCTGATCCAGTTGTCGGCTCCGGCTTTAGCCACCAGCGTTTGTGCGTTGCGGCTCTCGCGCGACGGCACCACATAGTTGGCGTTGTGCAGCGCTGTCTGGTAGCACACGCGCGGCGAGACGGTGCCGATGTGCAGGTGCGGCGACAGGCGCGAGGTGGCATCAAGGCCAAGATCATCGCGCTGTTTGTCATACTGGTTTAAGCCGTTGCCATCCACAAACGCTCTGAGCAGGCGTTGGGCTTCGGCCGCGCCCGCCGTGGGTACCTTTTGCGTCACGACAAAGCCAAGGTCTTTCGCGTTGGGAACGGGAACCGTCGCGATCTCGGGTGGCGCAGACAGCTTTTTGCCGGTCAGCAAAGGGTGATCGACCAGCGTGATTTTAGGTTGCAGCAACCAGTTCTTTTTATAAGGCGAGAAGACTGCATAGGGCTTCTTCGAACCCGTGAGCAGTTCATCCTCTTCGTGGATCACCAGATCCTTGAACGACTGCACTTGTAGGCCGGCCTCGACCAGCGCCTGATTCACCGCAGCATCGCGTCTGCGCGCCAGCGGCGTGTAATCGCGGTTGTAGTAGACGGCCTCGGCACCGACTTCGCGCGCGATTGCCAGCAATTCCACCTGCGGGTTGCCTTTGCGCACAATCAGCCGCGAGCCACGGCTGCGCAGATTCGCATCCAACTCCGCGAGCGAGGACAACATGAAATGCACCCGCGCCGACGCAATGTCACGCCCCTTCAACACGGCCTCATCGAGCACAAACACCGGCACCACATGGCCGGCGCTGGCTTCAATGGCCGCGTTCAGGGCCGTGTTGTCGCTCAGTCGTAAATCCCGCCGGAACCAGTGAATGATGTGCATAAATAGGGCTTAATCAAACGGCGTGCGATTCTCATCTGTCTCACGCGAACGCCGCTGCAATTCTTCTGTCGCGTAATCGGGTGGCACCGCATCGCTCAAAATATTGGTCATGGTTTCGATGGATGAACTATCACGCCCCGGCTCGGCCGCTGGTGCGGGTGAAGGTGAGCCGGCCACGCTGGCGGTCATGTCGTTCAAGGCCAGCGCAATGTCTTCAAGGATTTTCACTTCGGCCAGATTCACCCGCGTGCGCTTGATGAAGCCGAGAATTTTGCCCGTCGAAGCGGCCTCAGCCACCCGATTGCCGATGATGACGAGCCAGTCTTTGAAGCGCGCCACCTCGTTGGCATCGATACTGGATTGCGGGTCGTCCTGTTTGGCTTGCAGCAGCGCGGCGGCCTGCCGGCACACGCTCAATACTTCCAGGCTCACCTCGGCAGGATCAAAATCGTGCGGAGGCCGTTGTTGCACACCCTCGGCCACCGATCGCACCAACTCGGTGGATTCGCCAGGATCGGTGGATTCAAGCAGCACTGCATTTACGGCTTCCATCTCGCGCTGCGTGCTGCCCTCACTATCGGCCGAGGCGCTGGCGACAGCGACGCCGATCAAAACGGGCACCAGCGTGAGAACGTCCCACTCGTCCTGGCTGAAACTATCTCGGTTGCTCATGGTGCATCTCCTTGGTTGCTGGTTGCTGGGTGTTAGTGGCTGGTTGCTGGTTGCTGGTTGCTGGTTGCGAGAGGAAATTTTATTACACCCCATTTTTATTCAAGAATTTAACCACCCGGCATATCTACCCTCCGCAACGCGCACCTGCTCGACGTTCACCAGCAACCAGTCACCAGCCACTAGCAACCAAATACCAGCAACCAGCCGCCAACCCAGCGTCCTGCTTCGGCAGCATAATGCGGCCCCATGCAAACGAAGTACAGACTCATCATCGTCGGCGCGGGCATTGCGGGCAGCAGTGCGGCGTATCACCTGGCCCAACTGGGCTGGCGCGACATTCTGGTGATCGACAAGGGCGAGCTCTTTGAGATCGATGGCTCGACCTCGCACGCGCCGGGCGGCATGTTCCTGACCAACAGCAGCAAGATGATGGTGGAGTTTGCCAGGCACTCGCGCCAGTGGTACGGCGAGCTACACACCACAGCGGTAGCCGAGGGATCGGAGCCGCTGATGTATGGCGTAGGTGGTCTGGAAGTGGCCTACAACAAAGAACGCATGCAGGATTTGCAGCGCCGTTGGGGTTGGGCCAAATCGCCCGAACGAACGTGGCCCGCTTTACGGTATCCTCCGATGGTTCGTTGGTCGTGGTTGATTGATCCACGCTCGCGGGTACCAAAATTCTTACATCAACAGTGACCTGC
>JBBQST010000355.1:0-5074 GCA_038213625.1 Thermoflexales bacterium | reverse complement strand
CGTCGTGGCCGTAACCACCGACGGCCAGTTCCTATGCTTTCGCCAGACCAAATACGCCATCGACGGCGTCTCGCTGGCGCCGGTCGGCGGCTACCTGGAACCCGGCGAAGACCCGCTGGCTGCGGCCCAACGCGAGCTGCGTGAGGAGACCGGCTATGTCGCCGACACATGGACCTCCTTCGGCCAGTATGCGGTGGATGGCAATCGCGGAGCCGGCCATGCCCATTTCTTTTTGGCGACGAACGCGCACTGGGCCGGCGAGATCGACCGCGATGATCTGGAGGAGATGCACCTGCTCATGTTGTCGGTGGATGAAGTGCGGGCCGAGTTGCTACAGGGCGGGTTCAAGCTGGTGCCGTGGGCGGCATGTGTGGCACTGGCCCTGCTACATTTACAGCCATAAATGCCGCCTCAATTCATCTCGCTAGGCCCATTCAGCGCCAATATCTACGCGGCACTGGCGGGTTTAGGGGGTGTTGCGGCGCTCGCCTGGGCGTGGTGGCAGTTGCGCGACGCGAATGTGCTCAACACTTTTCTCGTCATCGGCATCTGCGCGGCATTAGCGGGCCGATTGGGTTATCTCGCAATCTATCAGCCACCCAACGGCGAGCCGGGATTGCAAGCACATGCCGCACTGTTGGGAGGCTGGCTGGCGCACACAGTCGTGTGTCGAATCAACCGGCCGGCGCTGCCAACCCTACCTGTGAGCAGCCTGATTACGCTGGCGTCACTCATCGGCATCGGCGCATCCATCGGCTGCATTCCCAACGGCTGCGGCTATGGCCGTGAAGTGTTCTGGGCCGATGGCGGCGACCTCACGCTGGCCTGGGCCGTGCGTGTGGACTGGCCCGATGCCTACACCCTTCAAAACCCGCGGTTGCCAACTCAATTATTTGCGGCGGGTGGCCTGCTGGTGCTGATGGGGCTGGCCGTGTGGGGACTGCGCCGCTTGCATCTACGCCCTCAAATGGTGGGGCTGGCCTGGCTGGCGGCCTGTTGCGCAGGCGATTTTTGGCTGCAAGGGCTGCGAGCCGATGCGATGCCAGTGTGGCAGGGACTACGAGCCGAGCAATGGCTGGATGGAGCTGTGTTGGTAATCGCGCTGGCCCTTATGTTATACGACTTGTGGAACATAAGGGTAAAGCAGCAGGCTTATAACTGATCAAGGCACTCAAATAGCCCGCTGCTTTACCCCTACACAGGCATGACACCCACTTTGCCAAACTTTCCCAAACCGGCTCTAAGCAACCCTTGTTAGACTAATGGCGCACAGGCAAAGCAGTGCCGCTGGTGAGCCCGGCCGACGCCCTTTCGGTTAGAATATTTGTTCTACTCGCCAACGCACTGCTAAAAAGGGGAAAGCTGATATGCGCCGTTCACGGGCTTTGTTGTATCAAACTGAAACACAAAAACTGGAATTGCTGCACACGCCTATTAATCAGCTGGGGCTAAAGATTAAAGGAACTGTGTTCGAGCAGGCTATTCCCAGCGTCAAGGAAGAGATGCGCACGGTGGGGCTGAACAAGCTGGAGCCGGTGTTCTACATCAGCACCGGCTACGGCTGCATCGCCGGCTCGCCCATCATTTCGCTCGGCTTCTACGATTTTCATCCGCTGCTGAAAGAGCTCAACCAGGAGTTTCGCGGCTGGCGCTACAGCGACAGCGAAATCTACGACCTGCTGCGGCACGAGGTCGGCCATGCGTTTTGCTACTCGTATAAGCTCTATCGCACCCTGGAGTTTCGCAACCTGTTCAATGTCGAGGGACACTTTTTCAATACCTATCCCGACGACAACAACTACGCCTACAACCCGTGGAGCCGCAGCTTTGTGAACCCGGCCGGCGACCACTATGCCCAGAAGCACCCCGACGAGGACTTCGCCGAGACCTTTTGTGTGTGGCTGCGGCCCCGCAGCGCTTGGCGCAAAAACTACAAGGGCCGGCCGCAGGTGCTGCGCAAATTGCGCTATACCGACCGCATCGTCAAAGAACTGGGCCGGCAGGTGCCACTGATCGAGACCCGCCTGAACTGGATGTACGAGAAGGTGGAGAATCTGAAGCTGACCGTGGCCGAGTTCATGAGTGCACGGCCCCGAGGGTATGAGGCCGCCGCCACGGGCTATGTCGATCGCGACCTGCGCGAGCTCTTTCGCGCTCAGCCTCGCCTGACCGACCAACCGGCCGGACGGCGCGCCCTCTTTCGCGACTACATGCGCGCCGAGCAATTCATCCGCGAGCACAAGCTCTCGCTGATCAGCCGCATCTCGTATTGGGTCAGCGTGGACACCGCCGTGACGCTGGATGTGCTGGAAAAGTGCATCGCTCGCGCCCACGCCCTCAACCTGTGGATCGAGCGGGCGCAAGCCGACAAGAAGCTGATCGAGCTGGTGGCCTATGTCACCACACTCTGCTCAACCTACAAAAACACTGGTTTTTATCTGGCAACGTGACGCTGCGATTACACTGCGCATTCGATTGATCGATTGCGTTGCTCATGCTCAATCCTTATATCTGTAGACATCTGTAGACAGGCGAGCGACATCGTTTTGCATCCCAAACATTGCTCATGGCCCAAAAGCTTTTAACTCTCGCCCAGGCCAACACGCGCCGCACACAGCGCTACCGGCGCACCAAACCCCAACGCCTGCAAACCCCCGAAGCCATTCGCGAGTTTGTGGATGATGTGGGTCTATGCCTGCTTTTTCCGGCCCAAGGGCTGGAGATGCCCAATGTGTATCAGGCCGTGGCCGGCTTTCAAAAGACCATGACGGCCAAGCACAACGACCCGGCCATTTCACTTACCTGGGGTACCAAGGACCAGACGCTGAACAAACGCTGGTGGTATTACGGCAAACTGCTCAAGGGCAAAGCCACACTGGTGTCGCTGGACCTGCTGCCCAATTTCTATGCCCTGAGCGAGAACTACGGCGATGCCGATGATTACCTGACCGAGTATGAGGCCGGCACCCTCAGCGCCGATGCCAAGAATATTTACGCCGCACTATTGCAGGAAGGGCCGATGCACACCATTGATATCAAGCGCAAGGTCGGCCTGTATGGCGATTCGATCAAAGGGAAGTTTGACAAGGCCATTCTGGATTTGCAATCTGGCCTGAAAATTTTGCCGGTGGGCGTGGCCGAGGCCGGCGCGTGGCGCTATGCCTTTATCTATGACCTGGTATGGCGCTGGTTGCCGGACGTGCCGAAGCAAGCCCAACACATCACCCGCAGCGATGCCCGGGCCAACATCCTGGAGCGGCATCTGCGCAATGCCATTTTCGCAACCCCAAAAGAACTCACGCGCCTCTTCGGCTGGAGCGCAAAGGAGGTCCAGACCGCGCTGCAGCGGCTGGCCGATCAGGGCAGCGTGACCACGGATGTCGCGTTCAAAGGCATGAAAGAGACCGTGGTGCTGATCTCACAAGCCGATGGCGAGTGATCCTGTTGCAGGCTATGAACCTGCTGTAAACAGGTCTGCGACCTATCAGATATTCATATTCGTCTAAGATAATATTCTACAATATTGTAGAAATGCGGCCGGCCACCAACACCACTCATCAAGCGATTCTGGATGCTGCCGAGCGGCTGTTTGCCGAGCGCGGCTTCGCGGCCGTGAAGTTGCACGATATCGCCACGGCCGTCAATATGCGGCATGCCTCGCTCTACTACTATGCGCCTAAGGGCAAGGAGCAGTTGTATGTCGAGGTGATGGAACGCAACTTCAAACATCATCGCGATGGGTTGACCGATGCGATTATTCGCGCCGGCGATGATCTTCGCAGCCAGATGCACGCCATTGCCGAATGGTTCGCCCTGCAAACCTCCATTAATTTAGGCCAAATTGTGCGTTCGGACCTGCCCGCCATCAGCCCGCGTCATGCTGAACGATTAACCGAACTCTCGCTCGAATCATTGCGGATGCCGATTGTGTCGGCCATCCGGCGCGCGCAAGACCAGGGACAGTTGGATGTGCGCGACGCAGAATTTGCAGCGATGGGACTGGTGGCTTTTTTGCAAAGTGTGCACAACATCCCGCCACGCTATGCACCCGCACCCGCGGATCGGGTGAAGCTCGCCACAGGAATGGCCGACATGATGCTGGATGGCTGGCTCAAGCGTTAACCCGATTTTATTTGTAGACTTTTTCTACAAAATTGTTGGAATCAAGCCGATGGATATTACCGAGACCCTGCATGTGACCGATCGCGAGGCATGGCGGCGCTGGCTGTCCCAGCACCACGCCACAAAAAGCGAGATCTGGCTGGTCTCCCACGGCACATCTTCCGGCAAACCACGCATTCCCTATGTGGAAGCGATTGAAGATGCGCTGTGATTTGGCTGGATCGACGGCATTGCCAAGAAGTAGGACTCTGCGCGCACCGCCCAGCGCTTTACGCCCCGCCGGCCCAAGAGCCACTGGACCGAGCTGAACAAGGAACGTGCTCGTCGGCTCATTGCACAGGGCAGGATGACCGAGGCAGGCCGTGCGAGATTGCCTGATCTGTCACCCGAGTCATTTCATATCGCCGACGACATTGTCTTGGCTCTACAGGCCGAATCAAAAATCTGGCACAACTTCGAGCGCTTCCCCGAGGTCTACAAACGTATTCGCATTGGCTACATCGAGGAGATGCGCAAACAGCCGGATGTATTCAGGACGAGGCTTGAGAATTTCCTCAAGAAAACCCGTGAAAACAAGATGTTTGGTGGGATGGAGTAATTGAAACAGGAGCAAACGATGTCAATGACACAGACGCAGTTACAGGAAAATAGGCTGGATTTGGAAACGTTCAGGCGCGCACTAAAGATTCGCCCGGCCACCCGTGCCGACCTCGTATTCATCGCGTGGTGCAACTATCAGGCTTCATCACCGGCCCCCCATTTTTGCTACTGGGACCCCTTGTTGGAAGGCCTGGACACGCCCACCATGAGGTTTATCGAAGCCATGTTGCGCGCCGATGCGCTCGCGTACGGCAGGGTTGAGAATTTCTGTGTGGTCGAGTTTGAAGGCAGATTGATCGCCGGTGCATCCGGCTTCAGCATGGGCCCTGACGATTACCGGCCATTGCGTCTG
>JBBQST010000354.1:0-5121 GCA_038213625.1 Thermoflexales bacterium | reverse complement strand
TTCTTCAACGAGTTTGTGGTGAAGTGTCCAGTGCCGGTGCGCAGCCTGAACCAGATTTTGCTGGATGACTTAAATATAATTGGCGGGTATGATTTGGGGAAGGATTACCCTGAATTGGAGAATCACATGTTGATTGCGTGCACCGAAACCAATACGCGCGAGGAGATTGATGCCCTTGCCAAAGGGCTAATGGCCGCGGCCGCAGAGTTGCGACGATAGCGTATCTCAGGGACCAGGATTTTAAGCCTGATGGGTCTCGGAGACTCGTCAGGCTTTTTTATTTTTCAGCGGATGCAGAGTCGGAGACGGATTTTAGACAGAATGACAAAATGAACATGTTGTGGTGATGATGGGTGTGCTCGGCATTGATTCCCCGAGGTTTTCACGCAAAGCTGCTAAGACAATATCCTTTGCGGCTTCGCGTCTTTGCGTGAGATTCAGAAAACCCAAGGGAATCGGTGCACGGCATTGAGTTATCTCCAAAGCCAAAATCCCATTTAGTTTATTCTGTCATTCTGTCCAAAATCCGAATCCGCCTTCATAGCTTCACTCAGAACGATCATGTTAAGCAACCAGATTCGGCAAACCTTTTTAGATTATTTTGCGCGCAACGGCCACCGCGTGCTGCCGTCGTCGTCGCTGATTCCCTACGGCGACAAGACCATTTTGTTCACCAACGCCGGCATGAACCAGTTCAAAAATGTGTTCCTCGGCGTCGAAAAGCGCGACTACAACCGCGCGGCCACCGCTCAAAAAGTGATGCGCGTGAGCGGCAAGCACAACGACCTGGAGAACGTGGGGCCGAGTCCGCGCCACCATACCTTCTTCGAAATGTTGGGTAACTTCTCGCTGGGCGATTACTTCAAGGAAGACGCCATGAAGTTCGCGCTGGAGTTGTTAACCAAAGAATATGGCCTGGAGCTGGAGCGGCTGTGGTTCACGATTTACACCGACGATGACGAGGCCGAGCAGTTGTGGATCAAGTGCGGCGTGCGGCCGGATCGCATCCTGCGCTTCGGCGAGAAGGACAACTTCTGGAGCATGGGCGAGACCGGGCCGTGCGGGCCGTGTAGCGAGATTCACTATTTCACCGGGGCAGACATGGCCGACAACACGCCCGATCACGTGAACACCGACGATGACAACGACCAGACCACGGTCGAGATCTGGAACCTGGTGTTCATGCAATACGAGCGCGACGGCAAGGGCGGCCAGACGCCGCTGCCTCGTCCCAGCATCGACACCGGCATGGGGTTCGAGCGCTTGTGCCGGGTGCTGCAAAATGGTGCCAGCAACTACGACACTGACCTGTTCATTCCCATCCTCGACAAGATTCAAATGCTGGCGCACCAGACCGACGAGGAGCGCCGCGCTCACTATGTTGCGTATAGGGTGATCGCCGACCATGCCCGCGCGGCGGCGTTCCTGATTGGCGACGGCGTGTTGCCGGGCAATGAGGGCCGCAACTACGTGCTGCGCATGGTCATGCGCCGCGCCATGCGTTTTGGCCGCGAGTTGGGTTTCGAGGATCCCTTTTTGTTTCAGGTGAGCGATGCCGTGATCGACAAGATGGGCGACCACTACACCGAGCTGGTGGAGCGGCGCGAGCACATTCTCAACACGATCAAGGCCGAGGAAGAGCGTTTCGAGCGCACCCTGGATCAGGGGTTGGACCGGCTGAACGAATATCTGGACGGAAGACGGAAGACGGAAGACGGAGTAGAAGCCGTCTCCCGTCCAGGCGTCCCCGCCGCCCCGTCCCCCGTCCTCTCCGGCGCGGCGGCCTTCAAGCTGTATGACACCTACGGCCTGCCGTTGGAGATCACCCGCGATGTGGTGAAGGAGCGCGGCTTTGCGATTGACGAGGCCGGCTTTGCCACGGCGCGTGAGGCGTCCAAGGAACTGGCGCGCTCGGCGGGCAAAGACACCTTTGCGGGTAATTACGACAAAGCCAGCCTGTATCGCGAGACATTGGACACGCTGGTGGCCGAGGGCAATCTCGAGCACAGCGGCGTCAACTACGACCCGTATGAATCGCTCAAACTCAACACGACCATTGCCGCGATCCTGCTCAATGGCGAAATGACCGACCGCGCGGTGAAGGGCGACACGTTCGAGGTGGTATTGCGCGACACCTGTTTCTATGTCGAGAGCGGCGGCCAGGTCAGCGACACGGGCATGATCTGCGCGCCGACCAACAGCGAGGATGAGCAGCCGGCCTGGTGCCTGGCGGTGAAAGACACCCGCCGGCCCTTGCCGGGCCTGGTCGTGCAGGTGTGCGAGGTGGAGTTCGGCGAGCCGCATGTGGGCGATGCGGCGGTGGCGCAGGTGGATGAGGTGCGCCGTTGGGACGTCATGCGCAACCACACCGCCACGCACCTGTTGCAAAAAGCGCTCCGGGCGGTGCTCGGCTCGCATGTCGGCCAACAAGGCTCGCTGGTCGCGCCGGATCGGCTGCGCTTCGACTTCAGCCACGGCAACGCCCTCAGCCGCGATGAGTTGGATCAGGTGAGCGATCAACTTAATGAGTCGATCCTGCGCAACTGGACCGTCTACGACCGGCAGGAGAACTACAAGGACGCGCTGGCCGGCGGGGCGATGGCGTTCTTCAGCGAGAAGTATGGCGATGTGGTGCGGGTGGTGCGCGTAGGCGAGCCTGGCGAAGCGCCCTACAGCGCCGAGCTGTGCGGCGGCACGCATGTGCACGACACCGGCGACATCGGCGGCGCGCTGATCCTGGGCGAGAGCGCGGTGGCGGCCGGCGTGCGGCGCATCGAGGTGGCCACCGGCCGTGGCGCGGTAGAACTGGCCCATCGCCAATCGCGCCAATTGGCTGATTTAGCGCACTCGCTCAACACCTCACCCGAGCATGTGGCCGAGCAGGTGGGCCGGCTGAACGCGCAACTCAGCGAGACCCAAAAGCAACTGGAGCAAGCTCAGCGGCAACTGGCACTGGCGACCTTCAGCCAGACGGCGGCGGCCCAGGTGCAGCAGCGCAACGGCGTGGCCGTATTGGTGGCCGAGGTGCAGGCCGACAAAGCCGAGCTACTACGCGACATGAGCGACTGGTTCCGCGAGCGATACCCCAGCGGCGTGGCCGTGTTGGGGGCCGTGGTGAATGAGAATCCGGTGCTGCTGGTGGCCGTGTCGCAAGACCTCAACAAGAAGGGCGATAAAAGCTTAGACGCCGGCAAGCTCATCAAAGAGATTGCGGCCGTGGTGGGTGGCAAGGGCGGTGGCCGGCCAACGCTGGCCCAGGCCGGTGGCAAGGATGCCAGCAAGCTGGCCGAGGCGCTGGACAAGGCGCGGGAGTTGCTGGCGCAAATTTAGTAACTGACGTTACGCATGATGATGAAATCTCACGCAAAGACGCTAAGGCGCAAAGTTCATTTCTTAGCGTCCTCGCGCCTTTGCGTGAGACGACTGCGTAACATCAGTTAGTAAGCCATCAAAGGAAAGTCACTGCATCACAATGTCATTCCCGCGCAGGCGGGAATCCAGAACTCACCCGACTGTTGCGACGGGGTTACGCCTGGATTCCCGCCTGCGCGGGAATGACGGGTTAGAGAATTTTGCTTTGACCAAATACTGCTATGAGATGGATTAAGAAAAAGATTAAAAGCCTTCAAGAGGCGCGATCTTTGTCTTTGCCGTTGCAATTAGATGTGGAGAACTCCACGCCGTGGGATCAGTTTTTGATCTCGCTCAACGAGACCATTGAGTGGGTCACACGAATGGCTGATGTTCAAGCGCCGGCGTATGGCTTGCGATCCCCTTCACTCATGCTTGATTCTCTTGCAGCGCTTTCGGATTCACGCCGTCGAGTTGTTCGCGCTGTTCTACGCCATCGTCCGCAACAACACCCGCGCCGGCGCGGCATCACTCCCCTCGATCTTGATCGGCAACGCGATGAGATCGTAGAGGCCATCCGGCACGCCGGTGAGGCACAGGTTCTCCATGATGAGGGTGTTGTGGCGCAGGAAGGCCATATGGGCCTGAAGCGTCTTGCTGCTGGCTTCGTCCACCGATGGCGTGTCGATGCCGATTAGTTTGATGCCCAATTCACCCAGATAGTCGGCGGCCACGCCCTCGAAGTGGGGAAAGGTTGGGTCAAACACATCGTTGGGGATTTCGCTGCCGCGGGTGTGCACCAGCAAACGGGTGACGCCGCGCAGATGGCGCGCCTCCAGATCGGCCCTGGTAATGCGCCCCGGCATCTCCAACGTGATCACGCGCGTCGGCCCCATCAGCACATCCAATGACACCTGGTCGATGCCGATGCCGGTGTCTGAGTAGTGCCTGGGCGCGTCGATGTGGGTGCCGGCGTGCACACTCATCTGAATGGCGCTGACGTTGGCCGAGTCGCCGTCGCGCATGCGCATGACCTCGGCGGTTTTAATGGGCGTGTCGCCGGGGAAGACGGCGGTGGAGGCCGAGAGGGTGCGGGTGATGTCGTAGAGCATAGGGTGGGGAGGCGGCTGGCTGTTAGCGGCTAGCTGCCAACAGCCAACAGCCAGTCATGTGACTATGGGTTTCTCGCTCAAATAACGTTCGTAGGCCTGGGTGGACAGAATGTCGTCGATCTCGCGGATGGCGTGGGCGCATTCGTCGTCGCGGGTGTAGAAGTGCGGCGAGATGCGGATGCCGGCGCCGGGGCGGTAGTCGATGAGAATCTCACGGCGCTTCAACTCCAGCGACACGGCCTGGGTGACCTCGCCCAGATCGAGGGCGATGGTGCCGCCGCGTTGTTCGGGCTGCGCCGGGGTGGTGACTTTGTAGCTGCGCTCGGCCGCCAGCTCCATCAGCAAGCCGACCTGATGCAGGCTTTTGGCGCGAATGGCTGGGATGCCCACTTCGTTGATGATGGCAAGGCCGGGCCGCGCTGCATACAAACAGGCCACTTGCGGCGTGCCAAGCAGGAAGCGAAAGCCGTCTGGCGCGTAGTCCATCTCGGCCTCGAAGGCGAAGGGATGCGCGTGGGCCATCCAGCCGGTGAGCTGGGGCTCAATGTGCGGGGCGATGCGTGGATTGACGTAGAGGAACGCGCCGCCGGGGCCGCCGCATAGCCACTTCAACACACCGCCGTAAACGAAGTCCACATCCAACTCGGACACATTCAGC
>JBBQST010000353.1:0-5157 GCA_038213625.1 Thermoflexales bacterium | reverse complement strand
GATTTGCCAAGGTAGGGGCGAAGCATTCGCCTACAAAAAAACTACAGTGAACATAGACTTTGGCGGCGAATGCTTCGCCCCTACGACCCCGCGTTTTGTTATTCCCAATAATGTCTAAGGAACTCGCACATGCTCCGATTGCTCTGGGTGACCCAGAATCTAGAAGGTGCTGGTCAAGCCACCGTCCACCACAAGCACCTGGCCGGTCATGTAGCGGCAATAGTCTGATGCGAGAAACACAAATGCGCCGGCGTCATCCTCGGGCAAACCGGTGCGAGCCATGGGGATGTGCCGGCGGCGCACATACCATTCGTTGAAGTCGTCGGTGTTGGTTTCATCGACGCCCTCTACAAACGCCATCGGTGTGCGCATAAAGCCAGGTGCCACCGCATTCACTGCAATGTTGTAAGGGGCCAACTCAACCGCCATCGATTTGGTGAAGGCAATGATGCCGCCTTTGGCCGCGTTGTAGGCGCCGCAGGAGCCGCTGGAGGCGAAACCCTGGATCGACGCTGTGCTGATGATGCGGCCGAAATTTTGCTTCACCATGTGCGGCGCGGCCAGTTTGCTGCCCATGTAAACGGCCTCCAGGTTTACCGAAATCTGCCTGCGCCAGTTCTCCAGCGTGTCTTCCAGAATGGTGCCGTAGTGCACGATCGCGGCGTTGTTCACCAGGATGTCGAGATGGTCCCAACGCGCCGCTACCTCGTTAATGGCCGCACCATAGGCGTCGTAGTCGGTGATATCCAGCGCATACGCCAGCACGGTTGCGCCAGCATCGCGTAGTTGTTGCGCTGCAATTGCCAGTGTGTTTGGATTGCGCTCGATCAGGGCCACGGCCGCGCCTTCCGCAGCAAACTCGCGGGCCACAGCCAGGCCCAGTCCCTGACCTGCGCCGGTGATGAGGGCCGTGCGACCTTTCAATATATCGTGTGTCATTGTGTTTTGTATGACCTTGCCAGCGCGTTTCTATGCGCGCCAGCGCCATTGCTCGATGGTGTCCTGCCGCAGCGGGAAGCCGAATCCTGCGCCGGTGGGCAGATGCATGTAGCCGTCTTTAATCAGCGGGGGTTCAGCCGGCAGATCGAACCACATGGGATCGCGCTGGTAGTTTGGGAAGATCTCGACGCACAACCCGTGCTTCACCGCAGCCAGCAGATGCAGCGCGATCTGGGGCTCCTCGTGATGGGCCATGCCCACGCCGAAGCTGGCCGCCATGCCCGCGATGCGCCGCCATTCAGTCACGCCCGGCGCAATGGTGACATCGACGTTGAGAATATCGACGGCGCCGCGCGCGACCAGTTCGCGGCAGCCATGTCGCGAGATTTCACCCTGGCCGGCATTAACGGGAATGCCCACCGTCCGCACGCGCGCGTTACCCTCGATCTGGTCGTGCCATTTCACCGGCTCCTCAAGCCAGGCCAGATTGAGATCGCGCACACCGCGCGCATATTGAATCGCATCCTCCACATCCCAGGACTGATTGGCGTCGGCACAGAGCCAGAAGTCTGGCCCGCCCACTCGGCGCGCCAGTCGCGTGCGCTCGATGTCTTCTTCGACCGACAGCTTGCCGACTTTGAGTTTCATGCCGAACACATGATTGGTCTTGTAATACTCGATTTCGGTTTCGAGGTCGGCCATGGTCTTGCCGGCCATGACATAGCCGCCGATGGCGATAACGCGGACCTTGTCCCGATATCCTCCCATCAGTTTGTAGACCGGCTGGCCCAGCAGCTTGCCAAGCGCATCCCAACACACATTGTCGACGGCGGCAATGGCCTGGGTCACGATGCAGTGTTTGGCCAGATCGAGCGTGTGGATGCCGCGGTGGTCGAGATCAACGTGTGTGCCGGCCTGCCACATGCGCTCCCAGTTGGCTTCCAGATCGCGCACATCGGCCCCGCGCAGCAAGGGTGCGAACACCTCGTTCACGATGCGACAGACCTCCATCTGATACTGCTCCTCGTCGCCGCCGAAGGTCTCGCCCTGGGTGCCGTCCTCAAGTGTCACGCGAGTGACGATGGTGTTGCGGCTGGTGATCTTGTAGGTGCCGCCCTGAAAAACCGATTCCAGTTTGCGAACCAGTGGAATGGCTTCGATGTGTTTGATGTTCATATCAGAAATAATTTCTAGTCGTTAGTCGTTAGTCTTTAGTCTTTAGTCTTTAGTCGTTAGCTATTAGTTGTTAGTGTCATTAACGAACGTCTCATCACTTGTTAGTCAGATATCAACAGATGCCGGGTTAGAACCTCGCAACCGTCGGGCGTGACCCATACGACGTCTTCCATGCGGGCGCCGCCGAGGCCGGGCACATATACACCCGGCTCCAATGCGATGACCATGCCGGCCTGAAGCGGCATTGTTTCATACGGCACGATGCGTGGCGACTCGTGATAGCTGGTGCCTACGCCGTGGCCGGTGTGGTGTGGATAGGGCTCAAAACCAGCATCGCGCACCTGCTGGCGCAGCATCGCGTCGAGGTCGCATGCGCGCACACCGGGCCGAACTGCGTCGATGCCGCGTTGCAGCACCTCATGTGAGACCTGGCGCAATCGCTTGAGCTCGGGTGTGGGTTCGCCCACAAACAGCGTCGCGCAGCAGTCGCCCCAGTAGCCATCCAGGCGCGGCACAAAGTCGAAGAGAAGGCCGTCACCCGATTTTAATTCGCGCAGCGTGGGAGGGCCGCCAATCTCGGCGCATCTCAGGCCGCTGACCAGATCGGCCAGCATCGGCACACGCCCGCCGGCCGTATTTTCAACCGTTGCTCGCAGAGACGCCCACAGGTCCAGCTCGGTCATGCCGGGGCGCAGATGTTGCTTGACGTGAAGTTGAGCCAGATCGCACAGGGCAAGCGCGCGGCGAATCTTGACCAACTCATCGGCAGTTTTAATGGCGCGCAACTGGCTGAGCGCATCATCGCTGGGCAGCCAATGTGCGCCTGGCAATGCCGTCTGGGCCGTGAGCAACAGGGTTGCGCTGAGCGCGTGCTGTTCGAGGGCGATAGGGCCGTGCAGGTTGGCGGCTTCACCCAGCACAGCACTCAGGGCCGATGCCATACGGCTGGCGCAGTCGAGTGGCTGCTCTACGGTGTAGCCGGCGTATTCGCGCACCTCTACACCCAGTGCGCGCAGGGCAGGCGCTTCGGCATCGGAAGCAATGACGGTGAGGTCGTTGCCGTGAACCCAGACCAGTGCAGGCCCGCCCACAAATGGATCGGGACCGGTTTCGATGGGCGCGGCGTAACCGGTCAGCCAGGTCAGTGTGAAGGGGCTGGCTAGTAGCGCGCATTCGCAGGCTTGCGCACGCAGCCACTCACTGAGGCGAGCCAGATTTTCTGTTTGCATGAGATTTAGTCAGGCCGTTCGCTTCGGCGGTTGGAACAGCTCAATCGTGATGCCATCTGGATCAACCATGTATACCGCCACGCCGCCAATGTTGGGGCCTTCGTCCAGATCAATCGGCGCGGAGCGAAACTGCACACCCCGCGCGCTGAATGAGTCATACATCTCACGCACATCGTCGACATGCAGGCACAGGTGCACGCTGCCGGGATTGTTGGTGCGCACATCGGCCGGTGTGCCGCGCGGGTGCATGTATTCGTAGAGTTCCAGCCGGTGGGTGGTGCCGGGAATGGCCAGGAAGGCTCCCCGAACCAATGCATCGGGAAAGCCCACGATGTCGCGCCAGTATTGGTTGGTGATGTGGGGCCGGATCCAGAGCACCTCCATACCCAGCATGTCGCGATAAAACGTCAGCGACCGATCCAGATCGGCCACGGTGAAACTGGTGTGGTCTGCGCCTGTGATTTTCATGATTTAAGTTCAGAATAGTTGGTACGCCGTCCAGCCGCCATCAACACGCAGGGTCTCGCCGACGATATAAGACGCGTCATTGCTGCTCAAATACAACGCTGCTTCTGCAATTTCTTCGATGGTGCCGAGACGGCGCATGGGGGTGCGGCGCTCCCATGCGGCGCGCGTGCCATGCCCATTCGCCTCGGTCTGTCGCACCATTTCGGTCTCGATCACGCCCGGCGCGATGCCGACCACGCGCACGCCACGGCTGGCCCACTCTATGCCCAGTGCTTCTGTTAGCGCGATCACACCCGCTTTGGCGGTGCTGTAGGCGACACGGCCATGCTCGTGCAGCAGCCCTGTGACAGAGGCAATGTTGATGATGACGCCGCGACCTTGGGCCAACATGTGCTGGCCGGCGGCCTGACAGCAATAGAACGTGCCGGATACCATGGTGGCAACACTGTCGTCCCAATCGGCCTCAGGCAGCGTCTCAGCCGGGCCCAGATGCGAGACACCGGCGTTGTTGATCCACACGCCGATCGATCCCAAATCGCGCGCCACTTTGGATACGAGTGCGCGGCTCTGAGCAGGGTCACGCACATCCAGTGCTACAAAAGATGCGGCCAGGCCGTCCGCATGCAAGGTTGCGACCGCTGTTTCACCCAGCGCGGCATCGCGTTCGGCGATGACCACGTGCTGGCTGGATTGCGCGAAGCGGTGTGCCAGCCCAAGCCCCAGGCCGCGCCCGGCTCCCGTGATTACTACGACAGATTGAGTCATGGTCGTTTTGTGAGTGTCAAGGTGCATCTTCACCTTGTCAAACGCCTATTCAGTTTCGGGAAATCCCAGCGCATTCATATTCGCCCACGGCACCCACCCGCCGTCCACGCGCAGATTCTCACCGGTGATGTAGCTGGCGCGGGTGGAAGCGAGGAAGCACACAGCGCTGGCAATCTCCTCCACCTCGGCCACCCGGCCGATCGGCGTGCGGTTGGCGTATTTGTCTGCACTAATGCCGCGCCGGATCAGATCCGCCATCATCTCGGTGCGTGTCACTCCAGGCGACACCGCGTTCACACGGATGCCGTATTGAGCCCATTCGCCGGCCAGTGTTTCGGTCAGGTTGATCACCGCCGCTTTCGCCGCGTTGTAGGCCGAGCGCATGGGCCAGCCGCCCATGCCACCAATCGAGGCGATGCTGACAATACTGCCGCTGTGCTGGGGAATCATGATCTGCGCCGCGGCCTGGGTCATGAAGAAGGTGCCGTTGAGCATGACATCGATCTGCAGCCGCCAGGCCTCCTCCGGCATGCCTTCCGATTTGTGCAGCGCGAACAGCCCGGCATTGTTGACCAGAATA
>JBBQST010000352.1:0-5174 GCA_038213625.1 Thermoflexales bacterium | reverse complement strand
GAAGAACTATGGAGTTGATTCAGACGCGATCAAGGGCTTTACCTATCAGGTCGAGTCAGTGCCGTTCCTGACCCAGGTTTCGGGCTATGTCATCGCGCTGCTGCCGCTGTTGCTCATCGGCGCATTCTTCCTGTTCACCATGCGCCGCGCCCAATCGGGTGCCGACCAGGCCTTCAGCTTCGGCCGAAGCCGGGCCAAGCGCATGAACAGCGAGCACCCCGTCGTCACGTTTGCGGACGTGGCGGGTTGCGATGAGGCCAAACAGGAGCTTGTCGAAGTTGTAGACTTCCTCAAAAACCCTGAAAAGTTCATCCAACTCGGCGCGCGCATTCCCAAGGGCGTGTTGCTGGTCGGCCCCCCTGGGTCCGGCAAAACCTTGCTGGCCAAGGCTGTGGCTGGCGAGGCCGGCGTGCCCTTCTTCACCCTCCGCGGCTCGGAGTTTGTTGAGCTGTTCGTGGGCGTGGGTGCCAGCCGCGTGCGCGATCTGTTCGATCAGGCCAAGAAAGCCGCGCCCTGCATCGTGTTCATCGACGAAATTGACGCCGTCGGTCGCCAGCGTGGTGCCGGCCTCGGTGGTGGCAACGACGAGCGCGAGCAGACGTTGAACCAGATGCTGGTGGAAATGGACGGCTTCAACACCGACACCAACATCATCATTATTGCAGCCACCAACCGGCCCGATATTCTCGATCCGGCCCTGTTGCGCCCAGGTCGCTTTGACCGCCGTGTGACCGTGGACGCGCCCGACGTTGTGGGTCGCGAGGCTATTCTGCGCGTGCACACCCGCGGCAAGCCGCTCAGCCCGACCGCCGAGTTGATGCTTATTGCTCGCCAGACGCCAGGTTTCACCGGTGCCGATCTTGAGAACCTGGTCAACGAGGCTGCCATTTTGACCGCTCGCATCGGCAAGACCGAAATCGGCCAGGAAGAATTGCAATTGGCCATCGAGAAAGTGGCGCTTGGCCCCGAGCGCAAGAGCCGTCTGATCTCGCCGCGCGAGAAAGAAGTGGTGGCGTATCACGAGGCCGGCCACGCTGTGGCCGCAGTGTTGATGCCCGAAGTTGAGCTGACGGTGCAAAAAGTCACAATCATCCCGCGCGGCCAGGCCGGCGGTGTGACCTGGTATGCGCCTGAGACCGAGGACAACCTGGTGCAAAGCAGCAAGAAGCGCATGGAAGCCCGCCTGGTGCCGATTCTGGCTGGACGTGCTGCCGAAGAGATCATCTTCGACGACGTGACTGCCGGCGCGGTCAGCGACTTGCAGCGCGCCTCAGACATTGCCCGCGCCATGGTGCGCCAATATGGCATGAGCGATCTGGGACCCATCTCGTATGCCGAGCGCAACGATCTGGTCTTTCTGGGCCGCGAAATTGCCGAGGGTCGCAACTACAGCGACAAGATTGCCGAGCAGATCGACGGCGAGGTCAGCAAGATTGTGAACCGTGCTTATGAGCGTGCTCGCAAGTTGTTGGGCGACAACAAAGAGAAGCTGGTCGCCGTAGCCAAGGGCCTGCTGGAGCGCGAGACCCTGGATACCAGCGAAGTGAAATCGCTGATGAGCGGGGTCACTCTAGCGCCAGTGCCGGTGCCAGTGCCGGCACCCACGCCGGCACTGGCACCAGTTTAGCGCCAGAGTAAGACGAAACAAAAAAATCACCAGACTTCAAGTCGAAGTCTGGTGATTTTTTTGTTTTCCATGCCCCTGCAATCTCAAAGAGAACTTAACGGGTCACAACACCTGCGCCAACCCATTCAATAGCGCGACGCGCCGATCCACTTCGTCGGGTGATGCATCGAGCACATGCAACGCGCCGTAGTCCTGGATGCACAACGAGGCGGCCACGCTGCCACGAATGGCGGCGCGCAGGGGATCGCCGTGGGCCACAAAATCGGCCATGAACCCGCCGCAAAAGGTGTCGCCGGCGCCGGTCACATCGATGGCTGGCACGGATACCGTGGGCACATGCCATTGCCGCGCAGCTTGTTTTGTCGTCGCACGCGCATAGACCAGACAGCCCTTGCTGCCTAGCTTGATCACGACCCAGCGTGGGCCGCGCTCGGCAAACCATTTTGCGCGCGCTAGTGGATCAGCCCTATCGTTTGGAAATAAACTGGCCACTTCCTGGTCGCTCGGCAAAAACACGTCGATCTCGCTTAGCATCGCTTCGATGTGCGGCATCAAATTGGGCCACATATTGCGCTCGCCGGGATCGATGCTGATCAGCCCCATCCCACGCGCACGCGCGGCCTGTGGCAAATGCAATTGCGCATAAAAGTTCATCGGCGCAATATGCAAGGCAGTCGTGCCGTCCTGTTGCACATTCTGATCTTGCAAAAATTGTTCCAGATCTTCCGCTGTCACGGCTAGTGCCTCATACGTATTAGGATCACCCTGCCCCGGCGTGGAGTGGACATAGCCCTCCAGCGCAGATGGCAGCGGCAACCCCAGCCGCGCAAAATGCCGCTCGGGATGGGTATCGTCGCGCGTGTTCGTATCCACATAGGCATAGAACGTGCGCAGCTCGCGTTGGCCGCCGATGTTGCGAATGCCGTCAGTCAAAAAGCCGGCGCGCTGCAATTCCTCGGTCCAGCTGGAGGGCCAGTTGTCTCCAACCCGGCTCAATATCGCAATACGTTCATCGCGAGACTGATCGCCGGATTCATGACGCGCCCACAGCCGGGCTCCCACGGCCCCGAAGATCACGTTGCCGCCCATCTGCATCAGCCGCACCTGGTTTGCCGCGGTGATGATGAAATCGGTGCGAAGACCGCCGCAGAGTATTAGCATATCAGGCCCAGATGCGATGCACTGTGGACATGAATGCGCGAATCTCGTCGCTGCCCCAATCCACCGGCAACCCATTTTGGGGTGGCACGTCTTTTTTGATGAACGCGCCGTGGACGATGATGTGAGCGGCGTGGGCAAAGCGGGCCAGATTGTGGGCCGTGGCACTCCCGCCCAGGATCAACGGCACACCCAGATTCATCGGCGCAATCTGGTCGAACATACTCACACTGTCATCGACGTTCATGCCCGTGAGCACCAATCCATCGGCCTGGCCAAACACCACCGCCTGCCGGCACGCCTCGGCCAATGGCAGCGGACACAAAGGCACCCCCACCCGGTCGTAAATATCGGCAAAGATGCGAATATAGGCCGCAGTCTGATGTGGCGCATCAGACTGCGCCGCAGTCATGAGCGCGCGCTGCTGAATCGCCTCATACGCACAACCCGTCAACATGCCCTCGGCCTTGATCATGATGCCCATGTAGACCTTGATGCGCACAAAATCGGCCCCCATGTCCTGCGCGATCTGCAACGGCTCTTTTGCGCCATGCTGCATCAGGCACACCCCCAGATGCAAATCTGGAAATGCCTTCTTGAGTTCCTTGCCAACCATGGTGACCGTGTTTATGGTTTCCGGCAAAATCGTGGGCGCAACCGGCGTATCATGCACGTCTTGCAAATAAGCCGCCCGCACGCCGCCCTCGTAGGCCAGCCTGGCATGTAGCAGCGCGTGGTCTATGATTTGAGTAAGGGAATAGGTCTGTGGCCGGCGCGAGTGCGGCGACGGCAACAGGTGCAACGCCGCGATAATGCGCGGCAGAGGTGATAGTGCTGGAGCTGGGTTAGGCGACATGGGCTCCATTATCAAGGCGATCAGTATTGAAGGCGTTCCGATGGAACCTCTCTACAAAAATGTCATTTATTCAGACACTGTTCAAGCGAATTTTGCCAAAGGCGTGGGCCGAGGACATGGAAGCCGAATCTCGTAAATGGATGATCCGGTGCAATGGGTGCGGCTATCAACGATCCGTGTGGGACGTCGGCGGCATTCGCTGGCGGGCCTATTCCGTCAACAAACAAATCATGGCTCGATGCCCCGGATGCAGTCAATTGAGATCGGCTAAAGTCTTCAAGGTCGAGGATTCAAAGCCCGCCTCGTTCGGCTAAAAATCCTCTCCATAAACCTGGCGGGTTTGCGCTGCAAGTCGGCCAAAACAGACTGCGATGAACCTTGAATAGTTTCTAAAACAATCCAGGCTGTGTCGGCAAAGCTGAATCCGGATTGGTCTCAGTCGCATCCCACTTCGGCAACGGCGGCAGTGACACTCGTTCACTGAGGAGCTCGTGAAACATGTGGCCGGCATTGGGCGCATACGTGTCGTCGGTGTGATGGGTGAAGAAATACACATCGTCGCCGGCCCCCAGCCATTCGGCCACATGCCCGGCCCACTCGGCCAACCACGGCGTATTGCGCTCGAGCTGTGGGTGGCCGCAGAAGCGCACAAATGCGAACGAGGCCGTGCGGGCAAACTTGGGCGGGAAGTTGGGTTTGCGTAGCTGGGCTTCTTTGGACTCGGCGCTCTCAAATTCGCTACCAGATGCACTGCGCAGGCCGCGCGTGTCGAACTCACACTTGGCCATGTTGAGTCGGTGCAGCAGATCGGCCAACGCCTGTTCACCTTCGCCGCGAAAGAAATCGATGTGACGCGGCTCAACGGCCAATGCCAGATCACGCGGCCACCGCTCCAGATACGCCGCCAGCACCGGCAGCGAACGCGCATTGAATGTGGGTGGCAGTTGCAGCAGCGTCGCGCCGCAGCGATCTTGCAGCCGGCGCAAGCGATCCACCAACGCCTCAGTCTCAGGCTCGGCGTTGACGAGCCGTTTTTGGTGGGTAATCGTCTGCGGTACCTTGAAGCAGAACCGAAAACCCGGCGGCGTCTGATCCCGCCAGCGTTCCACGTTCTCGACGCTGGGCAACGCATAAAACGTCGTGTTGCCCTCGACGGTGTTGAAACGGTGGCTATAGGTCGCCAGGAAATCTTTTTGTTTGGTGCCAGCCGGGAAGAATTGGCCGACCCAGCTTTTGAGCCCCCACATCGGGCAACCTAAATACAGTGTCATGAGCGATCTGGTAAACCTCAAACTTGGAATGGAGGCTTCAGCCGACTCTGTGCGTGAGGACGCGCCTTGCGGAGTCGGCTGAAGCCTCCATTCCAAGGCCAAGATCAGAATTGAAGCAACGCATCAAAGTTGTAATTCGATTGCTCCATGTTTCTGAGACGCTGCTCGGCGCGGTAATAGGCGTTGAGCAAGGCCCGTTTGCGCTGGGCGGGTTTGATTGCTTTCGCACCCGCCGCACTCAAGCCGTCCCGCACCACATCAG
>JBBQST010000351.1:0-5176 GCA_038213625.1 Thermoflexales bacterium | reverse complement strand
ATAAAATGACGTTTAATATGACTATAACTTTTTCAAGGATGAGTGTTGCGGCCATTGTTACGGTCTTGATCGCTGCAACGACCTCCTTGCCCAGTGTTGCACAAACCCAGGCTGCAACCCAAGCCCCCCAACAGATTCAGCCGTCTCAAACTGCGGCCAATGATCCTGATGGCCCACCCGCCCTGGCCGACGGCCTCATCATTCGCTACACCGCCAGCAAGTCGATCGGCACCGAAACCAAATCCCTGGCCGCCAAAGCCAGCTTGCGCCGCCAACAGGCCAATGCGCTGAGCGCGGCAACGGGCGTGACTCTTGAATACGCCCAGGACGTGTCGACCGACAGTCAGCTCTTTTGGTTGCCAGACATTGTGCCGGCCAGTGAGGCCGAGGCGATTGTCAGCACGCTGATGAGCAAGGCCAATGCACTCGGCATCGAGTCGATTGAACCGGACTATCGCCTGTTCCCGACGTTTACGCCAAACGATCCACGCTATGCAGATCAATGGCACTATCAGACCTTCACCACCACCAATTACGGCATGAACCTGCCGGCGGTGTGGGACGTGGTGACCGGATCGGCCAGCCTGGTCATTGCCGTCATCGACACTGGCATCCTGTTTAATCACCCTGACTTAGCGGGCCGGACCGTGCCCGGCTACGATTTCATCTCGCGGGTGGCCAATGCCAACGATGGCGATGCCCGTGACGCCAATGCGAGTGACCCTGGAGATTGGGTTACGTCGGCCGAGAACGCAAGTGGGCCCTTAAAAGGATGTGGGGCCTCCGACAGTTCCTGGCACGGCTCGCATGTGGCCGGCACCATCGGCGCATCCAGCGACAACGGCGTTGGCGTCTCTGGTGTCAACTGGCGCTCGAAGATTTTGCCGATTCGTGCCCTGGGCAAGTGTGGTGGGTCACTGGCCGATATTGTGGCGGGCATGCGCTGGGCGGCCGGTATTCCTGTGGACGGTGTGCCCAACAACCCCAATCCTGCCCGTGTCTTGAACCTGAGCCTGGGTGGGCCTTCAGCGTGCTCGGCCACCTACCAGGCCGCCGTCAACGAAGTTGTTTCGCGTGGCGTGGTCGTGGTGGTTGCCGCCGGCAATGAGAACACCAATGCCAGCACCAGTCAGCCTGGAAATTGCAACAATGTCATCACCGTCGGCTCCACACGCAAGAACGGCACCCGCGCGCCGTATAGCAACTTCGGGCCCGAGGTCGACATTAGCGCGCCGGGTGGCAGCACCAGCCCCAGCGACGAAGGCGGCATCCTCTCGACCATCGACTCTGGAGCCACTTCGCCGGTCAGCTCGATCTATGCCTACTATCAGGGCACCAGCATGGCCACGCCCAATGTGGCCGGCGTGATTTCGCTCATGCTCTCGGTTCAACCCTTGTTGCAGCCGGCCCAGGTCCTGCAAATTTTGCAGACCTCGGTGAATCCATTCCCAGCGGCGAGCGATTGCAGTTCGAAGGGCTGCGGCACTGGTGTTTTGGACGCCCTCAAAGCAGTGAATGCGGCCACCGCGTTTCAAATCACGCGGACGTTCATGCCCAGTTTGCAGGTTCCCGAAGTCGCCAACACCGTTCCGGGTAACCCATTGACCAATGGCAATTTTGATTCAGGCCGGACCGCATGGACCGAACTATCAGCCTACACCGGCGCGCACATCATCTACTCCCTCGCTGAATTGCAGTCCGAGTCGAACACGATTGTGCCGCATGACGGCCAGTATCTGGCCTGGCTGGGCGGGCTGGATGATGAGACCGCCTCAGTGAGCCAGAATGTGGTCGTGCCGGCCGGCGCCACCACCCTGACCTTCTGGTACCGCATTGGCTCCAGCGATATCTGCGGCTACGACGAGGGGCACATTGACCTGGGCGATGCCAGACTCTACAGCGTGGATTTGTGCAGCGATACCATCACCGCCGCCTGGGTCAAGAAAGACATCAACATCAGCACCTACGCCGGTAAAACACTCATGCTCAGGTTCCAGGTCACCACCGACGAGTCTATGCAAAGCAGTTGGTATGTCGATAGCATTACCATCCAGTAAAGGCCAGCCAGACTAGCCCATCGGGCACGCCACAGTCCGAACGAAAGCCGCAGCGCACATCGCGTCTGCGGCTTTCGTGTTGCCCACAGTCTGAATGACATAGATAATGCACCGGCATGGACACATATCGAGTCAAACCCAGGCAAAAGCTGGATCTGAGCAAGATCGATCCGGCCGACACCAGCGAATTCAACGGCGACAAAGACAAGTCAAAAGGCGCGCTTAAGAAGTTGTTGGCCCGGCTCGATGCCCTTCAAGAAGTGATGTACGCCCAACAAAAACACAAATTACTGGTGGTGTTGCAAGCCACAGACACCGGCGGCAAAGACGGCGCCATTCGAGATGTGTTCTCGGGTATAAACCCGCAAGGCGTCAATGTCACCGGGTTTAAGGTGCCGACGCCAGAGGAACTCGCCCATGATTTCTTGTGGCGCATTCACCGGCAAACGCCGCGCACCGGCGAGATCAAAATCTTCAATCGCAGCCATTACGAGGATGTGTTGGTGGTGCGCGTGCACAACATCGTGCCGGAGAAAACGTGGCGGCAGCGCTACGCCCACATCGCCAACTTCGAGAAGCTGCTGGCCGAGGAAGGCACCACCATCCTCAAGTTCTATTTGCACATCGACAAGGATGAACAGAAGGAACGGCTGCAAGCGCGGCTGGCCGACCCCAACAAACATTGGAAGTTCAACCCTGGCGATCTGGACGAGCGTAAGTTGTGGAACGACTACATGAAGGCTTATGAAGAGGCCATCAGCAAAACCAGCACGGCCTATGCGCCCTGGTACATCGTGCCGTCCAACAAAAAGTGGTACCGCAACCTCGTCATCGCCAGCACCATTGTGGATGCGCTGGAGGGGTTGAAGATGTCCTACCCCGAGTCCAAGGAAGACATGAGCAAGATTGTGGTTGAGTAGATGCGATCGGTTACGTAATCGTTTACGCATACGACTACGTTGCCGATTCTCACCCACACTCACAATTACCCCATCAGCCCGCATATAATCGCGCCGCCATGTCACTCATCATCATGAAATTTGGCGGCACGTCGGTGGGCGATGCCGCTGCCATGCAGCAGGTCGCGGCGATTGTCCGCGACGCCACACAACACGGAGACCAGGTGGTCGTGGTGACATCGGCCATGGGTGTGCCCAGCAACCCCGCCGATCGCATCTCGTCCGTCAAAGTCACCGACTCGTTACTCAACTCGGCCCGCACCGCGGCCGACGGCGACAGCGACACCTATCAGCGGGTGCGCCGCGAACTGGCCGAAAAGCACCACACCGCCATCAACGCCGTCATCGCCGCGAGTGAGGAACGCGACCTCATCAGCGCCGAAATCAACCAGTTGCTGGCCGGCTTCGAGATGCTGTGCACCAGCGTGCGCGTGCTGGGCGAGGCCACGCCCCGCGCCCTCGATGCCATTGGCGGCATTGGCGAGCGGATGGCCGCGCCCATTGTGGCCGGCGCGATTCGTGCAGTCGGCCTCAAAGCCGCCCCCATCGACGCGACCGAGATCATCATCACCAACGACAACTATTTGCTGGCCGTGCCATTGATGGACGTGACCACCGAGCGCACCCGCGACAAGTTGTTGCCGTTGATCCAGGCCGGCATCGTGCCTGTGATCACGGGCTTTGTCGGCAGCACGCTCAAGGGCGTGTTCACCACCCTGGGCCGCAACGGCACCGACTACAGCGCCAGCATCATCGCCGCCTGTCTCGATGCCGACGAGGTGCTGAACTACAAGGATGTCAACGGCGTGCTCAGTGCCGACCCGCGCATTGTGCCCGAAGCGCACACGATTCCAACCCTGACGTTTCAGGAAATGTCGGAGATGTCGTACTTCGGCGCGCAGGTTTTGCACCCGATGACAGTGGCGCCGCTGGTGGACAAAGGCATTCCGCTGCGGGCCAAGAACACATTCAATCCTCATCATCCCGGCACACTCATCATCAAAGAGGCCGAGCCCGGCAGCGTTCCCATCAAGGCCGTGACCGCGATCAATGATGTGAGCGTGGTGACGGTATTGGGGCGCGGCATGAAGGGCGTGGCCGGCATCGCAGGTCGCACATTCATGGCCGTGGCGCGCACCGGCACCAGCGTGCTCATGTTTGCCCAGGCCTCGTCCGAGCAGAATATCTGTCTGGTGATCCCACGCACAAGTGCCGAGAAAGTGAAACGCGAATTGGAGCAGGAGATGTTGCGCGAGATCACCAACCACGAGATTGATGACATTGACCTCATGAACGACGTCGCCATCATCACCACCGTCGGCTCCAGCATGTCCAGCACGCCCGGCGTCAGCGGCAAGGTCTTTGGGGCGTTGGGGGCCGAGAACATCAACGTGGTGGCGATTGCGCAGGGCTCGTCCGAGTGCGGCATCAGCCTGGTCGTGAAGAGCGCCGACGCCAAACGGGCCGTGCGCGCGATCCATGTGCTTACAGGCAATTAACCTTTAGTTTAGGCGTGTTCTACGACAAGTAGCTGTACCGAAATCATCCTTTTTCGTCTAAACTTGCACGCAACAGGAGACACATTTCATGAATGGCAACGGAAAAGCATATTTAGCAGAATTTATCGGAACCTTTACATTGGTGTTTATCGGCTGCGCCACGGTGTGGGTGACCACGACCCCGGGCTACGCCGCCGGCCCCATCGTGCCTGCTTTTGGCCACGGTTTGGCGATTGTGTTCGCGGCCTACGCGCTCGGCCACATCAGCGGCGCGCACATTAACCCCGCGGTGACGCTATCGTGCGCCCTCTACGGCGCGATCAGCTGGCCTAAAGCAGTTGGGTATTGGATCGTCCAGATTCTAGGTGGCATTGTGGCCGCGCTGGTGCTGTCCTTGATCATCCCAAACCAGGCGGCGAATTTCGGCGGTTTTAGCTACGGCACCAACACCACTTTTGCAGGCGCAGTGCTGATGGAAGCCATTTTGACCTTCTTCCTTTGCACAGCCGTTCTGCAAGGCGCTGTCGCTGGCAAGGCCGGGCACTTCGCCGGTCTGGCCATTGGTCTGACGCTGACCTTGAGCATCCTGGGTGGCGGTGCCATTACCGGCGCATCGCTCAACCCCGCCCGCACCCTCGGCCCGGCCATCGTGGCCGCAATC
>JBBQST010000350.1:0-5187 GCA_038213625.1 Thermoflexales bacterium | reverse complement strand
CTCGACCAGTCTGAACTGCTGACTCACTTGGCGCAACGCGATTTTGAGCTAGGCGCATTCCGCACTTTTCAATTGCCGGTGCGTGAGGTCGAGCAACGCAGCCACCTGTTATTTGGAGAACTGGATACGCGTGATCCACTCCGCAATCACCGCGCACTGGGGATGATCGAGCTGACTTCATTGAAGCAGATCGTCCACCAATAGCATCAAACCGTATGCGCTGCCTCCGGCGTGATCAATGGATAGAAGGCCAACCCTCGTTCTCTCAGCTGCGAGGACGACTCCACCAGCGGCTCAACCCACATCTTCAAAGCCTACGGAACCATGGATCGCTTTACAACCACAGTGCCGAGTGAGTGGGCAATCAGCGGCATCACCTACACGGTCGATACAAACACGAAGCTGGAAAGGAACAGGGCGGGTTCGTTGTGGGTGGATTCGTTGAGGTGCAGTATGGCGTGTCGGGCACACTGCGTATCGCCACCCCGATCAAAACCCATGTTGCACCGGGCGAAGGCCTTGAAAACCAGGTGGGGATACTGACCAGCCGGCCCAGCGACAACTGGGGCACCTGGATCATCAACAGCGTCTCCTATCAGGGCGATCCTGCCATTGTGGTGGAGCTGTCGGCGGCTCAGACACCTGCATTCAGCGCCAGGTCTGCCAATGCAACCGCGATGATAGTGCATGTCAATGCCTACGTCAGTAACAGCATCAACACATACAGGGCTATTCGAACGTCGGTTTTGAGTATTGGTAGGGGCGTCCGGCGGACGCCCTCCCCGGAGTCGGCTTGCACACTCCTGACGATGTGTGCGGGTTGTCCGCCAGGGCGTCCGCCGGACGCCCCTACGACAAGGTCGTGCAAACGACATCTCGTACCCTGTCAAGCGACTTTCGAATAGCCGTATCAACACATATGCGTATCCCGCGCATAGTTGGGAATCCGATACGGCATCCAACCCACTCGCCCCAATGTCACAGGTTCTATAGATGAACACTGCCGGCAAAAGGTGCATATGAGCTTCCAGCATTCCCCGATTCGTCCGATTTGTGGAGATTCGTGTTTGCAGACTGGGTTTGTCATGTGCTGAGTCGTTACAACGCCGTAACCCTTCAACCGGCCACATATGCGGCGCAGTAGTGGTAATTGCGCACAAAGGGCGGCATCTGGCTGCAGCGCCAGGCGGCCAGAAACACGTCGACCGAAAAGGGCTCGCGCCGCCAGTTGCCCAGGAACACGTTGTCGCCATTGATGCGATAGACAATGGCCCAGTGCAGCCCGGACGGTGGCCCACCGATGCGGGTGGTATCGATCAGCACCGGCACGGGTTTGCCCTGCGACACATACGCGTTCAGATCCATCCACGCCCGGCGGCTGCCCGCCTCATCGGCGTATGCCAGTTCGGTGGCAAGGCCGAAATGGGTGAGCGCGTCCTTGATCCGTCCCGGAGTGGTGCCGAACAGGCCACCCAACGCGTTGGGCCCGTAGTCCGCCGCTTTGATGGCATCAATGGCCGCGCCATCCTCCCAATGGGACTGATGATCCGTCGGGTCGGTCGCTGTGCGCGGCAATTGAAACGGATCCTTGTGATAGAAATCCAGCATCGTGGCGATCGCGGCCTGCCCGCACGCATTCGTGTCGATCCGTGGCCGCAGATTGGCATAGGCATGGACATACGAGATCGACTTGTCAAGTGCGTGCGGCTCGGCCGCGATCGCCTTGGTTTGCGGCTGGGTGTGCAGGGTCGTCCGGGCGACACGGCGCGTGGGAGATGCGTCCCTGGCCTCGGCCACCCACTGTTGGAACCGTGCACTGTCAGGATCAATTCGTTTGACACGCGGTCGTGGGGATTGGGTGTTCGTGCCACTGGGTGCGGCCTTACGGGTTGGTTTCTTGGTCATACGCTCCTTTCTGAAGTCATTTCGCAACGCATAACGCATATTGAAGGCCTGTGAGACTACCCTCACGGCGGGTCATCAAGTTCACTCATGTCCGCCCCAATTTTCGAGTTGGGCCGTTGATACAGCGTGTTTGGTGCCGGACCAAACTGGCTTTGATCGGTTGCTTATCCAGTATCACCCGCCGATGGAGCCAAACCCCAATCAGACCGCTACATGTGTTACCGGCCAAGGCAGATGCCACTGACTGGCCAGACCCCGAAAAGCCTGGATCATCTTGTGCTGCACCGGCTCTAGATGGGGACTGGTGCGCATCAGCCGGCTTCCCCACTCCAATGCCTCGTGATGCCGGCCTTCATGGATGAGGCGGTCGATCAACTGCAACGCCTTGCAGGTATAGATCTGCTCCAGCCGATAATGCCATTCGCAAATCCACTCGTCCCGCGGCGTGTTGAAGCCTGGCAGCAACTCATCGTACGCCACCAACTGGGTCAAGAGGTCGTTGGTGGAGTTGAGTCGGGTGACCGGCTGCAACAATGCCGCGACATCGAGCTCATAGTCTGGACCCACGCAAAATTGAATGTGGAACGTATTTTCTGGAATAAACGCAAACCCGTCAAATCCACAGGCCGTGATGGCTTTGCGAATGCGCCACACGGTATGACGGAGCTGGCCGCGCGCATTCACATCAGGCATCTCCGGCCAGAATATCCCGGCCAGCTTCTCGCGGCGCAGGGCTTTGTGCGCATTCAGCGCCAGATACGCAAACACCGACTGGGCCACCTGCGAGTTCAGATCGACGGGCACACCCTCCAGCGCCAGGCCAAACTGACCCATCAGCGTGACTTTGAGTGCCGGCCACTCCATTGACCGCCGTAGATTCGGCTCAATCACTGAGCATGACTGTTGCATGATTCTCCCCTTTCTCCTCTGATTCAAGGATGAACTGCGTCGTGGCGGGTTCACCCCACAATTCCATCTCGCGGCACCCTGCCGCGATACCATCGACCCTTCATCTCCTTTCACACAATCACAAACTTGTGCGCATCCTGGCGAGTGTGATCACGCGTCATGGACGTTGTGATGCAAAGCGATGTCCGGCCGATGTCGCAACCGTAACCGCGAATGGGTTCGCCTATATTGACAAATCTGTCACTTTCCATTGACTTTGTTCTGGTATCACTATGCCTAGAGCGGCGCAACCTCCGATCAAGCTTGGGATCTCGCCTGGACTCTGATTGAAGCGGTCGTTTGCAGCGCGCCATCTGGAAGACATCGTCCATGAACCTGAAATCATCGGCTGAGAAAGCCACCAAACACCCCTTCGGCGAACTGTTGGGTCAATATCGCGCACGCAAATCTGGTCTCACCCAATCCCGTTTAGCCGAGCTGGCCGGTTACAACCAGGCCATCCTGGTCCGGATGTGCCAGGGCAAGAAGGATCTGACCGGCCCCTCTGGCCGCGAACGCATTGTGAGGTTGATCGAGACACTGGTCGATCAAGGCGCACTTTCCACACAAGACGAAGCCAACGCGCTGCTCCTGGCGGCCGACCTGCCGCCGCTGTTTGATCGGCAACCCAATGAAGCCCGCGTGATCGCGCGTCTGGCCCACTTACCGGCAGGTCAGCGGACGCGCCGCACCAACCTGCCGGCCCCACTCACCAGCTTCATTGGTCGTGTGGATGAGATCGCCGAGGTGCGCCGGCTGCTGGGGCAGACCCGGCTGCTGACGCTGACAGGCGCGGGAGGCAGTGGTAAGACGCGCCTGGCGCAACAAATTGCGGCCGACCTGTTGATCACCTACAGCGATGGGGTCTGGTACGCGGAGCTGGCGCCACTCGCGGACCCGACCCAGGTCGCCGATCTCGTTCTGCGGGCACTGGGGTTCATGGCGCTAAATCGCCCTGCCCTGGAGCAACTGATGGATCAGGTGCGTGAACGTCATCTCCTGCTGGTGCTCGACAACTGCGAGCATTTGATTGAGGCGATGGCCGCGTTTTCAATAGCGCTATTGCAGGCCTGTCCACGCGTCACGATTTTGGCAACCAGTCGTGAGGCGTTGAACGTGGACGGTGAGAGGACGTGGCAAGTGCCACCGATGCAGCCGGAGGAAGCGGGCCGGTTGTTTACCGATCGTGCCATGGCCGCCCACAGCAACGCCAGGTTGCACCCGGAGGACAAAATCGTCGCGCACATCTGTCAGCGGTTGGACGGCATGCCGTTGGCAATCGAGTTGGCCGCAGCCCGATTGAGCGTGCTCAGCCTGAATGACATCGCCCTGCGACTGGATGATCGGTTTAACCTGTTGGCGCAAGGCCGCCGGGGTGCCTTGCCGCGCCATCAAACCCTGCGGGCGCTGATCGATTGGAGCTATGAGCTGCTGACTGAGCCTGAAAGGAAGGTGTTCTGCCGGTTGGGGGTGTTCGTCGGCGGCTGGACGCTGGAACAGGCCGAGCAGGTGATCCGAAGCGAAGACTTTCGTCCTGCGGAGGTGCTGCCCACATTGACCCAACTGGTGAACAAATCGCTGGTAGGGGTGGACAACCACAGACAGCCGACCCGTTATTACTTTCTGGAAACCCTGCGTGAATATGCCCTGGAAAGGCTGGTCGACGAGGGTACCCTCAATGCAGTGCGACACCGGCACGCCGAGACTTGTATGGCGCTGGTTGAACGCTGTGTGCCTGCACTGCATAACCAGCATCAGCGCAACGCGCTTACCCGGCTGGAGGATGACTATGCCAATATCCAGACGGCCCTGAATTGGACGATGGAATTGGACCACGATGCAGAGTTGGGATGCCGGCTCACCGGCGCACTGTTTCATTTTTGGTATATCGCCAGTGGCCATCACTCCGACGCTCAGAAATGGACCGGACTGGCTAAACGCGCCCTGCGAGAAGACATGGCTCCGGCGGTCCATGCCTGGGTGTTGATGAATGAGGAGTGGTTTAGCAGCGGCGTGGAAACGGCCGAGGCCCGCTGCCAGCACATTTACACGCTGTTTGAGCAGGCCGGAGACCGGATCCACGCCGCCATGGTCAAGTCCATATTAGGCCGGGCCGTGTTCTATGCCCGGCGGGATTATGCGACTGCTTTGCGCTTAAGCGAAGCCGCGGTCGATGAGGCGCGGGCATTGGGGGCAGATTGGGAATTGCGGTTCAATCTGACCATGCTGGCCGAATGTCTGCGATTTGCCCAACACGATCCGGCAAGAGCGGAGCGCGTTTATCACGAATCCATGGTGCTTTCAAAGGCCGCCGGCGACATCAACGAGGTGGCC
>JBBQST010000349.1:0-5191 GCA_038213625.1 Thermoflexales bacterium | reverse complement strand
AGGGGCAGGGCCGCGTTCTTGTTGCCGCTGGCGATCACCTCGCCCTGCAACTTCGCGCCGCCTTCAATGACAAATTCAGCCATAGGAGCAAGGATACAGGAGGGAAAGGGGAAGGAGTTCTTAGTTGTTAGTGATTAGTTTTTAGTGGGGTAGCCGCTCAGAAACCCTGTCATTCCTCGTTTCACCCGGAATGACAGCGCCTGAACTGCCGGCTTATTTTTGGGGCTCGGTCGATGCAAGCAGCGCGGCCAAAGTAATGTCCAAGTCTGGCACAGGTTGCATATCTTTGAGATGCGCCAACCGGCCATAAATCATCGCCGCCGCTGCGTCGGCGAGATGAAGGAGATCGCGGCCACCGAGATGCCCATCGCGCCCGGATGCAAAATGCCAATTCGATGTGTTGTCATATCACCATAAATAAAAAAGGGGCGAAGCGCAATGCTTCACCCCTGACAAAAACTACGTTAGAGCTCAGATCCGTGCTCTCAGCTCTACGCTCTCTGCTCAGCGCTCTTACAGCACCAAATTCCACGGGCTTTCCAGCAGCCGCTTGATCTCGTTGATGAACTCGGCTCCAATCGCGCCGTCTACAACCCGATGGTCACCACTGATGGTCATTTTCATGATGTTGCGGATGACGACCTGGCCGTCGCGCACCACCGGCGTCGGCGTCGCCGAGGCCACCGCCAGAATGCCGGCATCGGGCTGGTTCACGATGGCGATGAATTCATCCACACCATACATGCCAAGATTACTGATGGTAAAAGTCTGGCCGCCCATCTCGCCCGGCTGGCTCTTGCCATCGCGCGCGCGTTGGGCCAGGCCGGTCATTTCCTGGCTGATCTGGCGCAGGCTCTTCGTGTCGGTGTCGCGCACCGTCACGGTGACAAGGCCACCGGTCACAGTCACGGCGCTGCCCACGTTCACGTTCGGGTGCGTCTCAACTGCATCTCCCGCAAACGAGCTATTCATGGCCGGATACTTGCGCAGGGCCAACGCCACCGCACGCACCACCATATCGTTCACACTGATCTTGACCGGCGCAGAGCCGGCACCCTCAGCCTTCAACGACTCGTTGATTTGCTGGCGCAATGACATGGTTGCATCCATCTCCGCCGTGACAGTGATGTAGAAGTGCGGCACCTGAGTCTTGCTCTCGACCATGCGCTTGGCAATGGTCTGGCGCATGCGCGTCAACGGCTGGCGTGTGCCGCCACCGCTGGCGGCTGCCTTGGCAATGGCGCTGATTTGGGCATCGGCCGCCGCTGGAACCGGCGGTTGCGTCACGACCTGAACCACGGCCGGCTGAGCAGGTTGCGGCGTGGCGCTAGGCGTTGGCGTCGCCACTGGTGCAGCAGGTGCACCCTTGAACGACTCCACATCGGACTTGGTAATGCGCCCTTCCGGCCCCGTGCCACTGACGGCGCGAAGATCAATGCCACGCTCTTCGGCAATCCGTTTGGCAATCGGTGTGGCAATGATGCGGCTATTGCCGTTTGAGGCAGCTGGTGCTGCGACTGGCGGTGCCGCGACGGCTGCGCTACCGTTGGCCGATGGCGCATCGGTCGTGGCTGGGTTGGCGCCACTGGCCTGTGCCGTGGCCCGATCATCCTCGGTCTGGCGCGGCGTCTCAGCGGGTGCAGCGGGCGTAACAGCTGCCGCCGGAGCGCTGGCCGCAGGAGCGCTGGCCGCCGGAGCGCTGGCCGCCGGGGCTTTCTCACCCACGTCACCAATCAAGCCAATGGGTTCGCCCACTGGAACCTTCTGCCCCGGCTGTGCCAATTGCTTGAGCAACACGCCGGATTGAAAGGCCTCAATTTGAATGGTGGTTTTGTCCGTTTCGATCTCGGCGATGGGCTCGCCCTTGGTCACGGTCTCGCCTTCCTGTTTCAACCAGGCGGCAATCGTGCCCTCGGTCATGTCGAAGCCCATTTGGGGCATTGGGATATTTTTTGACATTCTAAGAGTGATTAGTAGTTAGTTATTAGTCATTAGTTAAAAGTGGATCAGCTCAGAAGACTAATCACTAACAACTAATCACTAACAACTCTTCTCTTCTCAGTACTGCTTCGCCATCATCGCCTTAGCCGCCGCAACCACATCTTCGGCGAACGGCAACGTGGCACGTTCCAGGTTCTTTGCGTAAGGCATTGGCACTTCCAGGCCGGCCACGCGTGCAATCGGCGCATCCAGGTAGTTGAAGGCCACTTCTTGCAGTTGGGCCGCAATTTCAGCCGCAAAACCAGCGGCGCGCATGCCTTCCTCAACCACAATGGCGCGATTGGTTTTTTTGACGCTGTCGATGGCGAGCGACAAATCCAATGGCCGCAAACTGCGCAAGTCAATCACGTCGACGTTGATGCCATCGGCGCTCAGGGTCTTGGCTGCTTTCAGCGATTCAATGAGCATCCGGCCCCACGTCACAATCGTCAGCGTGGCCGATGGGCCGCCGTCGTGCTTCAGATCGCTCACGCCAATGGGCACCAAATACTCCTGGTCGGGAACTTCGCCCTTGCTGGAGTACAGCCGGATGTTCTCCAGAAAGATCACGGGATCGTCGTCGCGAATGGCGGTCTTGAGCAGGCCTTTGGCATCGTATGGTGTGGCCGGCACCACCACCTTCAAGCCTGGCACATGCGCAAACCAGCCATCGATATTCTGCGAGTGCGTGGCAGCCGTGCGACCAAAGCCGTTCGGCATCCGAATCACCATCGGCACCTTGATCTGGCCGTTAAACATGTGCTGGGGCTTTGCGGCATGGTTCACAATCTGGTCCCATGCCACCATCGCAAAGTTCACGGTCATGAGTTCGCAAATGGGCCGCAAGCCGCCCATCGCCGCACCAATGCCCACCCCCACGATGGCCTCCTCAGCAATCGGCGTGTCGCGCACGCGGCCAGGGAATTCCTTGGCCAGGCCTGTCGTCACGGCATACGCACCACCAGTGCCGTTGTAGTTCACAATATCTTCGCCCCAAAGAACCACATTGGGGTCGCGCTGCATCTCTTCGCGCATTGCGCGCCGAAGCGCCTCTGAGTAGGTAATTTCTGCCATGTTAGTTAATAAATATTATTGGGAATAAAAATTTGCCACGGTAGGGGCGAAGCATTCGCCGCCAAAGTCTATGTTCACTGTAGTTTTGTAGGCGAATGCTTCGCCCCTACGACAACGCATTTTGTTATTCCCAATAATGTCTAATGTGTGCTGTTGCCGTTGCTGGAATACAGCGTCGCGGGCTTAATCAGCGATCCTTCCACCTGCATATTGGCCACCGGCTGGGCATAAATGTGATCGTAGAGCGTCTCGCGTGCCGGCTCTGGGCTGGCATCGGCAAACTCTGCCGCATCTTCCACTTCCGCGTTCACCTGCTTCTCCATCTCGGCCAGATCCTGCGCCTTCACGCCCTTGTTCAGCAGTGCACTCTCCGCAAATAAAATGATTGGGTCGCGCTTCTTCCACTCGGCAATCTCAGTCCGGTTGCGGCCCTGATCGTTGTCCGCCATCGAGTGGGCGCGGTAGCGATACGTCACGACGTCGAGGAAGCTGGGGCCTTCGCCGGCGCGCGCACGTTCGGCCACGCGGCACACCGCATCTCTCACCGCCATCACGTCCTGGCCGTCCACCTGCTCGGCATACATGTCGTAACCCTTGGGCTTGGTCATCATCGGCACCGGGCTGTGGTCCTCATAGGGCGTGCCCATCGCAAAACCGTTGTTCTCGACCATGAAAATGATCGGCAGATTCCACAGCTTGGCCCAGTTCAGAGCAGCGTGAAAAGTGCCAATGTTGGTCGAGCCATCGCCCATCGAGCACAGCGTCACCCGGCCCGTCTGCAA
This sequence comes from Thermoflexales bacterium, assembly GCA_038213625.1. Classification (GTDB taxonomy): domain Bacteria; phylum Chloroflexota; class Anaerolineae; order J036; family Brachytrichaceae; genus JANMVQ01. The sequence goes on along the minus strand of JBBQST010000349.1, from coordinate 1,355 downwards.
GTGTTGGGCCGCCGCAGCCAGACCGGACGCCAAAGGCAGGTGGCCGCCGACAATGGCGTAGCCGCCCCAGAAGTGCTTCTCCACATCCACCAGGTGCATGCTGCCACCCCGGCCACCTGTGGTGCCATCTTTGCGACCAAACAGTTCCGCCATCACCGCACGGGGAGATACGCCGCGCGCAATGGCCCAACCGTGATCGCGATAGTTCACCACGATCTCATCATCCGGATTCAGTGCCGAAACCGAGCCAACGGCCACTGCTTCCTGGCCGTTATAAAGATGTAAAAAGCCGGCAATTTTTGCGCCTGCATACATTTCTGCACTCTTGTCTTCGAAAGTGCGAATGAGCAGCATTTGCCGGTACAGACTTAGCAAACTTTCCTTATCCATAGTGTCTTTCAAAATCTCCCGAGGCTCTGAACGCACTTCACTCTCCTGTGACCAAAGCGATTAAGAACCACGATTCATCTGCGCTTACATCGAGGGGGCGCCATGTGCTGATGCACTAAACATCAGCTTTGACGCAAGCGCTTTAAATATTGTTGTTTAGGGTGCATTGTCCTAAAACCTTCTGCCACGGGCTGGTATTGTACGCTTTTTTAAGTTGATCACAACGCAAGTTGTAGGATCTTTTCCAACACGCCCGCATTCACCGTGCGCGGGCTCAGCGGCATCAGCCGGCCGTTGCTGGCCGCCAGTTCGGCAATGCCGCGCAGTTGATCCTGGCGAATGCCAATTTCGCTGAGATGGGCTGGAATACCGATGTCGGCCTTGAGGCGATGGACGGCCGCCACCCCATTTTCAGCCGCTTCCAGCAGGGATAATCCCTCAACCGACTCGCCCAGCAACTGTGTCACGGTCGCAAAAGCCTGTAGGTTTGCCGGCAACAGATAGTCCATGACATACGGCAGCATCAGCCCATTGCCCAGCCCGTGCGACGTGTGTGTCAGAGCGCCGATGGGATATTGCAGCGCGTGAACCAGCCCCACCCCGGCATTGCTAAACGCCATTCCAGCCAGCGTCGCCGCCAGGCTCATCGCCTCACGCGCGTCTAGATTTTGGGGCTGGTAGACCGCGGCCCGTAAATTTGCCCCAATCAGCCGAATCGCCTTCTCGGCCAGCACATCGGCCAGATCAAACTTGCCCGCAAATGGCGCAAACTGGTCGTTGGGAATGGCCAGTGCCTGATAGCCAATATTGGTGTAAGCCTCCACCGCGTGTGTCAGCGCATCGATGCCGCTCTCGGCCGTCACTTTGGGCGGGCACGAGGTCGTCATCAGCGGGTCCACCAGGCCCAGCCGCGGCCGCAGCAGATTGCTGCTGACAGCCAGCTTGAGGTGCCGCTCGGGGTCCTC
>JBBQST010000348.1:0-5197 GCA_038213625.1 Thermoflexales bacterium | reverse complement strand
GCAGCGTTCGCGCTGTCATCAACCCCGCCGACACCCCCAACGCCGCAACGATGACGAGGTGGATCGCCGATATATCCGGCGTCACCAGAAACATCACCAGCCCAATGGCAAAGCCAATGAGTGCCATGCGCGGGGTCGCGGTTTTGACTGCTTTTTGGGAGGCTTGCTCCGCCGGCGAGTAAGTCCTTTTCATTGCAACACCCTCACACTGAATACGGATACAAAATTATTTGCGGTCATTCGTCTGGTCGCCACTCATATCGAACATGCCTGGGGCCATTGCCCCACCCATCGAGCCCAACAACAGGCCGATGAGGGGGAACGCGATGCCACAGCAGGCCAGTCCGGTGCCGGTGGCAAAGCGAATCAGCGAATCCTGTTCGTCGGGGCTCATTTGTTGAAACATGGCGGCTTGTTGCGGCGGCCACATCGCCATCTGGTCCATCACTTGCTGGCGCAGTTGGGCCAACTGTGTAGGTTCGAGCGACGCCACCAGATTGACAGCGACGAAGGCCAGCGCAACTAAAAGCCCTGCAATCAGGCCGCTCACCAGCCCCACCCGCGAACCGGCCTTGCGATTGGTGGCGCCGCTATTGCGGGCAGCGAAAACACCCACCACCGAAAATCCAATGATCACGATCATCAGACCGCACATCTGCGAGGCGTAGTCGGCGGCGAAGCGTTGAGCGGCGATGGCCAGGGCCAGTGTGATTCCACCGATGGCACCGGCGCGCAGTGTAGCTGTCGTAGAGGCTTGCATGTGGATGGGGATAGGCTGCTGGCAGCTGGCAATTAATTAGCGGCTAACAGCCAGCTACCAGCAGCCAAATGCCAGCGACTATTTCTTCTGAAAAAGGTCATCGATGGCATCGGCCAGCTGACGCAACGTCGCCACTTGATGCACGGTGTCGGAGAAGGGGACGTAGGCGGGCATATCGCTGTCGCCCGAGCCCCATTGATACGGCGGCTCGGGGTTGAACCACACCACGCGCCGGGTGCGCAATTTCAACATCTGCATGATGTCGAGCCGGGGGTCGTTGTAGTTGTTGCGCCCGTCCCCAACGAAGATCAGCGTGGTGCGGCGATCGATCGTGTCCATGTGATCGCGCACAAACGTGGCCATGCTGTTGCCCAGGTCTGTGCTGTAGTGGCCGGGCGGCAACAAATTCAACACCAGCGGCACCGCATCCTCGGGCCGGTGCTCGGTAAACATCATGCTCACATCGCGGATGTCGCTGATGAAGGCAAACGAGTTGGCCTTGCTCACCTGATCCTGCATCTCGTACATCATGCGCAACATGAAATCGGCCACCGGCCGCATCGACGTGGATACATCGACAATGACGCAGATTTTGGGCTTGAGATGGCGCTTGCGATATTTGATCTCCATTGGCACGCCCATGTTGCGCTGGTTAAACCGAATGGTGCCCTTCACATCGAAGTTGCCATGCCGGCCGCGCCGTTGCCGCAGGGCCGCGCGACTGCGCAACCGCGCCACCAGCCGGCGCACGTGCGTGCGCAATTCGTCTGTCTCCGACTCACTCAACGAGGCCAGCGGCCGGTCCATCAGATCGTCCATCTTCTGGCGACGCTGATTTTCGTCCGGCTGTTGCAACAAAGACTGGCCGACAAAACGGCTGACCTGCTCGCGCATGGCCTCGGCATTCTGCTGCACGTTTTCGCGCACTTCCTGCCGGCCCTGCGAGTTCATGCCCTGTTGCTTGAGCTGCTTCATCAACGCCTCAAGCGCATCGCGCACCTGCTCGGGCGTCAGACCCATCTGCCGCAGCATGCGCTCGGTCAGCCATTCGCGCACTTCGGGATTGGCATTGCGCATGCGTTGCATATTCAGGCCGGCCTGCTTCGCAAATTGCTCCATCTGCTCTTTGCTGGGCTGTTGACCCTGGGCCAGCATTTGCATCATCTGCTTGATCTGCTCGCGCAACTGATCGATGGCGTTCTGAAGCTGCTCCTTCTGCTCCTGAGTCAGGCCTTCCGGCGACTGCAACGGATCGCCCTCATGTCCAAAATACAGCGGAAAAGCCTGATCAAACGCCTCCACATCGGCCGGTTCCTTGATCAAGGTCGCCTTCAGCGCGTTCTTGAACATCTCGCGATCCAGCATGCCGACGGCGCTGATGGCACGCACCGCGTCAGCCGTTTCGGCCAGTGATACACGCACACCCTGGCCGCGTAGCGCGGTTACAAACTCAACAATTCGTTGGTCCATAAGCTTATTGGGGAAGATTTAGGAGAAGTCAGATGTCAGATGTCAGATAGAAAGTCATACACTCCGAATCTGACATCTGACTTCTGATATCTCCTAATCTCCGCTTATCGCATTCCCGATTCTCTGCCCGGACGACCACCGCCACCGCCGCTGCTCAGAGCGCGGCGTGCGCGTTGGATATCGCTCTCGTGCTTCAAGATCACGGTGAGCGTGTCATTGAGGGTTTTCTCATCCAGTTGCTTGGCGTTGATGGCGATGAGCGCTTTGGCCCAATCGACCGTCTCGGCCACACTGGGCGACTTCTTCAAGTCCAGTTCGCGCAGCCGTTGCACAATCTCGACCACCTGCTTGGCCACATCCGGCGCGAGATTCGGCGCACGCAACTTCACAATTTTGAGCTCACTCTCGAACGAGGGGTAATCCACATACAGATACAACGCACGGCGCTTGAGTGCTTCACTCAGCTCGCGGGTGTTGTTGCTGGTCAGCACCACCATCGGCTGATGGGTGGCTTTGATCGTGCCCAATTCAGGCACGCTGATCTGAAAGTCGCTCAGAATTTCGAGCAGGAACGCCTCAAATTCGGCATCGGCACGGTCAATCTCGTCGATGAGTAATACCACCGGCGTGTCACTCATCAGCGCTTGCAGCAAGGGCCGTGGTAGCAAGAAGCGTTTGCTAAAGAAGACGTTCTCTTCTTGGGCCAGACGATCAGCGGCCTCACCCAGTGAGCCGGCATCACCCATCACCTGGTTCAACTTATCGCGCAGCAGTTGCGTGTAGAGCATCTGCTTGCTGTATTCCCATTCATAGAGTGCCTTGGCTTCATCCAGACCCTCGTAACATTGCAAACGGATGAGCGTGCGGCCCGTGGCCGCAGCCCAGGCTTTGGCGAGCTCGGTCTTGCCGACACCGGCCGGACCCTCTGCCAAAATTGGCTTGCCCATGCGTTCGGCCAGATAAACGACAGTGGAAATTTCATCGGAGGCAATGTATTGCTCGCCGAGCAGGCCAGACGACACATCAGAAACTTGCTTAAACTGCTTAGACATGCATGCACCTCAGGTAATGCTTGATTATCGTCCAGAGTAGTGAGAAAGTGCTGAGTTGATGCATCAGGAAAGAGGGGAATGGGGCAGGGGGAATGGGAAAGAATTTTGAACTCTTTCCCATTCCCCCTGCCCCATTCCCCTTCGCCCATTCACGCCTACAATCTCGATCATGAACATCAAATGGTATGGTCAGGCCTGCTTTTGGATCGAGTCCGACGCCGGCCTGAAAATTGTGACCGACCCCTATACCCCCGAGACGTCCGGCTACCGGCCCATCGAACAGCCTGCCGATGTCGTCATCACGTCGTCCGACAACGACTCGTTTCATTGCCGGGCCGATCTGGTTCCCGGCACACCTGTGGTCGTGAACGCGCTCGAAGTGGCTCAAAACGGCGGCACACGCCAGGTGCCGGGGCTGGCCCTGACCATCGAGGCGATTGCCGCCATGGAGGCGCTCAACCATCGCTATCACCATCCCGACCAAAACGGCATGTACAAGTTCGAGGTCGACGGCATCACCATCGGCCACATGGGCGATGTGGGCAATGCGCTCGACGCGGCCCAGACCGCCTTTTTCACCGGCATCGATGTGATGTTGGTGCTGGCCGGCGGTCACCCCACCATCGAGCTCGACGCGCTCAAAACCTTTTTGGATGCCGCTCAGCCCAGGCTCATCATCCCCATGCATTTTCGCACGCTGCGTTACAAGCCGCGCAACAGCTACTGGATCCAGACTTTTCTCGATGACTACGACGACAAGCGGGTAGATTTTGCGTTCGACAATCAAGCCCATTTGAGCAAAGCCGCACTGCCGCAAAGCACCCGTATTTTGGTGCTGGACAACGTGTCGTAACGATCACAGTCGGGGCGCAGCATGCTGCGCCCCGACGAGAATCTGGCGCGAAACACGGCAGCTCAAAATGCTTCTTTTTGCGGTTGCACCAATCCCACAAATCTCGTAGAAATTCTCATAGCCACACACCGATGAACACACGCAGAACCTCCCTCATACGCGGCACCATCATCATCGTCGTGTTCGCCGCCAGCATCGTCTTCACCTCGCGCAAGGTCGATGAGCTCTCGGCTAATCCGACGGTCGAGAAAGATTGTGGGCCGGCCGTTGCCCCATCAGCCGACCACACATTGCAGATGCAGGCACCCGTCGCGCAAACGCTGCCGTGGGCGCAAAAAGGCGGCACCATCAACGATGCCAGTTGTCTCAATCGCACACCCGTATTCGGCATCGTTCGCGTGAAATCCGAGCAGGACATTGCCGAGGCGCTGAGCTATGCCCGCCAAAATGGGCTCAAGGTGTCGATTGCCGGCGTGCGGCACAGCATGGGGGGCCAGGCGTTCTATCGCAATGCAGTCGTGCTCGATATGCGCGACTTCAATCAAATGTCGCTGGACGAATCCAGCAAAGTGCTCACGGTGCAGACCGGCGCCACCTGGCACGCCATCCAACGCTTTTTGCACCCGCGCTTTGCAGTCAAGGCCATGCAGTCCACCGACATTTTCACGGTCGGCGGCTCCATCGCTGTCAACGCCCATGGCATGGATCACCAGGCCGGCGCAGTCGGCCGCACCGTGCGGTCCATGCGCATCATGCGGGCCGATGGCACAGTGCAAACGCTCAGCCGAACCGAAAACCCCGAGCTGTTCAATCTGGTGCTGGGCGGCTATGGCCTGTTTGGTGTGGTGCTGGATGCCCAGATCGAAGTGACCGACAACGAGGTGTATGAAACCGGCCGGCAACTCATCGATTACAAATCTTTCCCCGAACTGTTCAGCAAGGAGTTGGTCAACGATCCCAAACTCGGCTTGTTCTACGGCCATCTGTCCACCTCGCCCGACACGCTGCTGGACGAGATGATCTTGTATACCTATAAACGCGTCGAGGTGGACCCAGCCGCTG
>JBBQST010000347.1:0-5221 GCA_038213625.1 Thermoflexales bacterium | reverse complement strand
CGAAGGAGAGGGCCGGCTATACATGCTTGGCACCGACAAACTGGGCCGCGATCTCTTTGGCAAGGCGTGTCAGGCCGGCCGCGTGTCGTTGACCATGAGCCTGTTTGGCACCATCGTCAGCGTGGCTGTGGGTTCGGTGCTGGGTGTTGTATCAGGCTATTACGGAGGCCGGGTCGACAACATCCTGCAGCGCTTCGTCGAGTTCGTGAATGCATTTCCCCAATTGCCGCTGTGGATGGCGCTGGCGTCGCTGGTTCCCAAGACCGCCGACTCGTTCACCATCTTTGTGATCATGTCGCTGATCTTTGCCTTGCTGTCTTGGACGACGCTGGCCCGCGAGGTGCGCGGCAAGGTGCTCTCGCTGCGGCAGACCGACTTCATTCTGGCCGCCAAGGAGATGGGCGCGTCCGATGCCCGCATCATCTTTCGGCATCTGTATCCCAACACGCTTAGCCACGTTCTCGTCATTCTGACGTTGACCATTCCCGGCGTCATCCTGGCCGAATCGTTCCTCAGCTTTCTCGGCATTGGCATTCAGGAGCCGCTGACCAGTTGGGGCCTGCTGATGCGCAACGCTCAGAACCTGCAAACGCTGGGCCAGCAAGTCTGGATTCTCACGCCGGTCGGCTTCATTATTGCCGCTGTGCTGGGCTTCAACTTTTTGGGTGATGGCCTGCGCGACGCAGCCGATCCTTACGGGGGGCGGTAGAAAAAGAGTTTTTAGTCATTAGTGGTTAGTTTTTAGTTGCGGAGAACTGATTGCGCTTTACTAACCCCTAATGACTAAAAACTAACAACTCTGTTCAGCATGAAGATCAGCGTCCATGGCAGTCAGCTTAATCTCCCGCTTGCGGTGTGTGGCCTTATTGTGCTGCCGGCGCTGGTGTTGTTACTGGCCGCCTGTGCCAATCAGGATGCCGGGGTGCGTTTGCCCGCGACCGTCTCTGGACGAATCATGACTGCAAACGGCCCCGCGGCCAACGCCATTGTCCAGGTGCAGGGCACGGCCAACAAGACCACCACGGCCGAGGATGGCAGTTTTACCTTGCATGGCGAAGGGTTGGGCGGCTTTGAAATCGTCACTGTCACCGCCTGGGCCGACAAGCATTTCATCGGCTGGGTTCACCTTGATCCCAATAAGCCCATCTGGAAGACCACCCCCACCGGCGACACCATGCAAACCGGCACCAATGTCGCGATCACGTTGCAGCCGTTGTTCAATGAGGACAACCACACCTATAGCTGGTTTAAGTTTGAGGGCCTGTCGGGCGCGGCCGCGTGTGGCGCATGTCACCGCGAGTATCCCGAGTGGCAGGCCGATGCGCACGCCAAATCAGCCACCAACCCGCAATTTATTTCCGTCTATCGCGGCACGAATCTAGAGGGCAAAAAGGGCCAGCTCACCCAACTGGCCAGCGAGGGCAAGGTGATGCCGCCCGATCCAGCGCTGCCCGATTACGGCCCCGGCTTTCGGCTGGACAACCAGGAGCGCGCCGGCAATTGCGCCAGTTGCCACACCCCGTTGGCCTCGAAGACCCCCACCCAGAACGGCTGTGGTTGGTCGGGCTGCCACACCAGCCTCACCGCCGACCGGGCCGAGACCATTGGCAAAGACATTCGCGGTGTCACGCCGGTGGGCATGATGGGCATTGCCGAGGAGGGCATCACCTGCGAGTTCTGCCACGTCATCGGCGCAGTCAAGATCAACCCCGCCACCGGCTTGCCCTACGACGACATGCCCGGCATTCAGTCGATGGAATTGTTGAGACCGCCCGAGGGTCACAAACAATTTTTGGGTAGCCTGACCGATGCCAACCGTGAGCAGGTGAGCTATTCGCCGTTGCAATCCCAGAGCGAGCTTTGCGCGCCGTGTCACTACGGCGTGATGGGCGGTGTGGTGGCCGATATGAGAGTGACGGGTGGCGTGGTGGTCTATAACTCCTACGGCGAATGGCTCAACAGCCCGTATAGCGATCCCAAGACCGGCCAGACCTGCCAGGATTGCCACATGCCGCCCAAGGACACCCAATACTCTGTGCCGCCTGAGCTGGGCGGCGTGGCGCGCGACTACGGCGCGTATCACGATCACACCATGACCAGCGCGACCAGCCAGTCGTTGTTGTGGAATGCGGTGACGATGAATAGCAGCGCCGAGCGCCAGGGTCAGACGTTGCAAGTGCAGGTCAGTGTGATTAACGACAAGACCGGCCACGCCGTGCCCACCGACGCGCCGATTCGCTCGATGATGCTGGTGGTCGAGGCGCTGGATGCGGATGGCAAGCCGTTGCCGTTGCAACAAGGGCCAACGCTGCCGGAATGGACGGGCAATTACGCGGGGCAGGCCGGCCGCGCCTTCGCCAAACTATTGCGAGACAAGTGGTCGGGTGAGATGCCAACCGCGGCTTATTGGCGCGAGGTGGAGCTGGTTGAAGACACCCGCATCCTGCCGTTGGCCACCGACGCCACGACCTATTCATTTCAGTTGCCGGCTGGCAGTGCGGCCACCGTAAACGTAAAACTGATCTATCGCCGGGCTTTTCAAAAGCTGGCGCAGCAAAAAGGCTGGCCCGATGCTGACAGTGTCATGGCCGAGGCCACGATTTCAATTGCGCCGTGATACTCATCGCGCCCGCGATTCTTATCGCGCCGTGACCACATTGGAACTGCATTTCAAAAATCCCCAAGGAACAAACCATGCTTGAGCAGGAAGAAAATGTGCTTCTCGAAGTCGTAGATTTGAAGATGTATTTCCCAATTCGTCAGGGATTTCTGCAGCGCCATGTGGGCGATGTGAAAGCGGTGGACGGCGTCAGTCTGGCGTTGCGCGAGCGCGAGGTGTTGGGGTTGGTGGGCGAGAGCGGCTGCGGCAAAACCACGGTCGGCCGCACGATCCTGCGCCTGTATGACCCGACCTCGGGCGAGATCCGCTTTCGCACCAAGAGCGGCGAATGGGTCGATATCGCCAATATCAGCCAGGACAAGATGAAGCCGTTGCGCCGCGAGATGCGCATGATCTTCCAGGATCCATTTAGTTCGTTGAATCCACGCCTGACGGTGAAGGACTTGATCAGCGAGCCGCTGGAGATTCACAACGTCGCCCACGGCAAGGAGGCCGAGGCGCGCGTGGCCGAGCTGATGACGTCGGTCGGCCTCGACCCAACCTATATGCGCCGCTACCCGCACGAGTTTTCTGGCGGCCAGCGCCAGCGCATCGGCCTGGCCCGCACGCTCTCGCTCAACCCCCGGCTCATCATCGCCGACGAGCCAGTGTCGGCATTGGATGTGTCGGTGCAGGCGCAGGTGCTCAACCTGTTGCAAGAGCTTCAATCGCGTCTGGGCCTGACCCTGATCTTCGTCGCGCACGATCTATCAGTCGTCGAGCATATTTCTGATCGCATTGCCGTGATGTATGTGGGCAAGATCGTGGAGATGGCCGACACCGAGGAGTTGCTGCACAACCCGTTGCACCCGTATACAGAAGCACTGCTGTCATCCATCCCGCCGGCCGACCCCGATGTGAAAATGGACCGCGTGAGATTGCAGGGCGAGGTGCCCAGCCCGGCCAACCCGCCGTCGGGCTGCATCTTTCACCCGCGTTGTAACTACGCCAAGTCGATGTGCAGCCATGAGGTGCCGCAATTGCGCGAGATCAGCCCCGGCCACACGGTCAGTTGTCATTTCGCTGAAGAGCTCAGCCTGAAAGGAGTCGAAGCGTAGCATTACGCTGGTCTTACTATGGATTCATTTCCTCGCGCCCCTGCTGTTATTGCCTATATCCCGGTTTTGGGTTGGCTGTTTGTGCTGCTGTTCCAACGCCAAAATGCGTTCGCCGTCTTTCATGTTCGCCAGTCGATTGGGCTGGTTGGTTTTCTGATTGCGGTCTTTGTGGGCTGGGCCGTGATTGCCTGGTTGCTGGCCTGGATCTCCTTTGCCATGTTGCTCGGCACCGCGCTCTTCGCCATCGTGATCATGGCATTTGTATTCGGCTTATTTGCCCTGATCAGCGGCGCGGTGAACGCCAGCAAGGGCCGCGCCGTGCTGCTGCCGGTGTTCGGCCGCATGGCCAACCGCATGCCGCTGTAGGTTCGAGCACGAATGGTGTGGCGACGATGGCGTGGTTTGGTGCTGGCTGGCGTGGGCCTGCTGATAGTGATTGCGGCCGGCTTTCTGGTCTTCGCCAAAGTGGAGGAGAACGATGCCTTTTGCGCCTCGTGCCACTCCCAACCCGAGACGATTTATTTCGAGCGAACGCAATCGACCAACGCGGTTGATCTAGCGTCGTCCCACGCCATGCTGGCGCAACATCAGGCAGAGGCGGTGTCGACCCGCTGCATCGATTGCCACTCCGGGCCAGGCCTAGTGGGCCGGGCCAGCGCCATGTCCCAGGGCGTGCACGATGCCATCCGTTGGGTCTCGGGCACAGCGCGGCAACCTGCTGTGCAAACCGTGCCGATTGCCGATGCCAATTGCCTTCAGTGCCATATGGAAGTGCCGCAGGCCGCTGATTTCGATTCGCACTTTCATCGACATCTGGCGCGCTGGCAGCAAGTGGATGCGACTGCCGCGACCTGCGCGTCATGTCACACCTCACACACCACCGACGGCAATGCCGCCATCGGCTTCCTGCAACAACAGCGCACCCTCACCGCCTGCGATAGTTGTCACAAGGCACTCAAAGTTGAGTGAAGACCGGGAAGCCCCTGATTCGTGTAGATTTAGTCGTCATGAGCCCAACTCCATCCATCACACGTCTGGTTCTATATGTCAAAGATATTCCTCGCGTGGCGGCGTTTTACCAGAAGCATTTTGGGTTCTACCAACTGCCGCTGGAGGCGCAGGGTTGGACCGAACTGGTGTCCTCGGCCAACGGCCTCACCTTGTCGTTCTTGCAGCTGAGCAAGGGCCAAAAGGCCGGCCAATCCTGCGTCAAATTCGTATTCGATGTCGAGGACGTGGCCGCTTCTAAAGATCACTACGGCGAGAATGGTCTGGCGTTTGGTCCCACGCATGAGGCCGAGGGATATCAGTTTTCCAATGCGCGCGACCCGGCCGGAAACTTGATTCAGATTTCAAATCGCCGTTTCAAGCTGGGTTACTAACTGATGTTACGCACCTCTTTAACGAAAGCATCCTGAGCGGAGGGGCCGTGCTACCCAATGGAAAGTTGCCGCTGAACTGGCCACCGCAGTCGAAGGAGCGCGCTATGGAGAGTTAGTCAGCG
>JBBQST010000346.1:0-5223 GCA_038213625.1 Thermoflexales bacterium | reverse complement strand
GCCGGACGAGCGCATGTTTCAGCTGGTGGTTGCGCCGGAGGATGCACCCGATGCGCCTGAGTATGTCGAAATCGAATTTGTCACCGGCATGCCGAAGAAGATCAACGGCCAGGATATGCGCGGTGCCGATTTATTACGCACGCTGAATTTGTTGGGCGCACGGCATGGGGTGGGGCGGGTGGATCTGGTCGAGAACCGGCTGGTCGGCATGAAAAGCCATGGGGTGTATGAGACGCCGGGTGGGACGCTACTCCGCGTGGCGCATCAGGGTTTGGAAGAACTCACTCTCGACCGCGACACGCATGCCTTCAAGCAGGTGGCGGCATTGCGCTATGCGGATCTCGTCTACAACGGCAAATGGTTCACCCCGTTGCGCGATGCCTTGCAGGCCTTTGTGGCCGTAACGCAGCGCGATGTAACTGGCACCAGCCGTATCAAACTCTACAAGGGCAATGCCACGCTGGTGGGCCGCAAGGCCGTGTATTCGTTGTATCGCGAAGACCTGGCCACCTTTATGAGCGACGACGTATATGACCAGACCGATGCCGACGGCTTCATCACGTTGTATGGCCTGCCGCAGCGGGTGAAGGCCCAGGTCGACCGCAATCGCGTCAATCGCCCTTCAACACCAGTGGACACGAGCCGGGTGCGCGGGCGGGATTGAGCCGCTGCGCGATACTGGGTTCAGTAAAAGTTCCAGATGAGTGGCTGGCTGCTGGTGGCTGGTTGCTGGTGGTTAGCTGCTGGTTGCTGGTCACACGAAGTCAAGTTGGTCTGCAAAAGTTCTTTTCGCGTTGTACAGGGTAGGGTGCAGCCTGCTGCGCTCCACAAGCACGAAATAGTCGTAAAACTAGGTTAAGGCAGCAAAATACTTGAATTGAGCTTTGTTGTTTCAACCAGCCACCAGCCAGCAGCCGCCAGCCAGCAGCCGCCAGCCACTAACAACTTCCCATCATGTTTGACCTCATAAAAGAATTGACCGAACTCACCGGCCCGATTGGGCAGGAAAAAATTGTTCTCGACTACATCGAAAATTTGTGGCAATCGCTGGGTGCGACCACGGAGCGCACGCGGGTGGGCAATGTGCTGGCGCGCCGGCCCAGGCCCGGTGCTAAAAAACTCTTGCTGGCGGCCCATGCCGATGAGTTGTGCTACCTGGTGCGCTATATCGATGCCAACGGCTTTTTGTTCCTGGCCAATGGCCAGACCTGGACTCGCACCACCGATTTGCGCAATGCCTTTACGATCGGTTCACGGGTCAAGATATTGGCCCGTTCCGGCCTCATCCCTGGCGTCATTGGCGCGGCCACCGGCCACATTGGCTCGCTGACCCTGCCCGATTTTAAAGAGCTGAACTGGAATGACTTCTGGGTCGATACGGGCCTTTCGCGCGAGGAGTTGCTTGCGCGCGGGGTGACGCCGGGCACCCGGCTGGTATGGGATGCCGAGACTGTGCAGTGGGGCGACAAGATCGTGGGCAAGGCGCTGGATGATCGGGTGCCGCTGGCGGTGATGACCGAAGTGATGCGGCGCGTGCCGGCCGACGAGCTGGCCTGGGAGGTGACGTTTGCGGCTACGGTGCAGGAAGAGATCGGCACGGTTGGCGCATTTGCATTAGCCGCGCGCGAGCAAGCAGGCTACGGGCCGTTTGATGCCGCCATCATTGTCGAGATTGGATTGTCTGGCGACATTCCGACGGTGGGTGAAAAGATGCTGCCGTTGGCGTTGGGTAAGGGGCCGGGCCTCATCCACAAAGATTCGCTGGTGCACTATGATCATGCGCTGACGGCGGCGTTGGAAGCGTGTGCCGCGGCGAACCACATTCCCATTCAGCACGCTGTATTTGGCTCGTTTGGCAGCGATGGCCGCGCCTTTATCCAAGCCGATATCCCCAGCGCGATGATGGTGTTCCCGGCTCGCTACACACACAGTCCCTTCGAAATGGGGCACCTGGGCGATATCGAAAAGATGGTGGACTGGTTGAGTGCCTTTGTGCGGACAGAGATAAATTAGTGTTTGGTCATTAATAAGCGTAGGCGCAGGCGTGGGCGTCTGAAGGCCATACCTGGATTGGCGCACCCTGATACGGCATGCCTGCTTTGATGTATGAACGAAGCGAAGATCGAAGTCGATAGTCTTGTTACTGGCGGCGACGTGATCACGATGAACCCAGCCGGAGAGGTGCTCAACGACGGCGCACTGGCGATTCGCGGCAACCAGATTGTTGCGGTTGGGTCCACCGCCGAGATTAAAGCCACCTACACGGCCTCCGAGATCATCGACGCGCACCAGCATGTGGTGATGCCGGGATTGATCGACTCCCATACCCACACGGCCCAACAATTTCAGCGCAGCCTGGTGAAATGGCTGGGCCGACAACGCCCCTTCAAAGAGCCCGTGTGGCAGACCCTGCTGTTTCCCTTCGAGGCCTCGCTGACCGAAGAGGACATGCACCTGAGTGGGTTATTTGCCTATGCCAACATGTTGAAGGTCGGCACCACCACGTTTGCCGATTCGGGTGGGCCGTGTCCTGAAGCACTTGCACCGGCCATCGAGCAGATCGGCATCCGCGGTGTGCTGGCCCGTTCGACTGTCGATGCCACCGACGGGATTCCACGCGAGATGACCGACACGGTGGCCGGCATCATCCAGAAGAACGAATCGTTATTTAATCAATGGCATGGCCAAGCGCAGGGCCGCATCCGGGTGTGGATGGGGATGCGCCAGATCATGGTGTGCAGCGAGGACTTGCTGCACGCCGTGCGCGGGCTGGCCGATCAGTTCAACACCGGCATTCACATCCATCTGGCCGAGGGGCCGTATGAGGTGGATTGGGCCATTATTCATGCCGGTCAGCGGCCGACTGAATATCTGGCCTCCCGTGGCTTTCTGAGCAAGGGCGTGCATGCGGCGCATTCTGTGATGTTGAGTGAGCGCGAACTCGACCTGTATCAGGATTACGATGTCAGCGTGGGCCATTGTCCTGTGGCTATGTTTTCGTACACCGGTGTGGCCAAGGTGCCGGAAATGTTGCGGCGCAAGTTGCGGGTGGGATTGGGTAGCGATGGCGCGGCCTTTTCCGGGGGCAGCCTCGATTTGTTCCAGCAAATGAAGATGGCCTATCACACCCACAGTGTGGTGTATGGCATGCCCTATCGTGACATTTCGCCGGTGTCGCAGGAGGACATGCTGGAGGTGGCGACGCTGGGTGGCGCACGAGCGCTACGTTGGGATGCCGAAATTGGCAGTCTGGAAGCGGGCAAGAAGGCCGATCTGATCCTGCTCAGTATCGATGATCTGGATGTGATGCCGTCGTATGATCCCTTGCACACGGCCAGCAGCAGTGCCAGTGGCGCGCAAGTCCGCACCGTCATCGTGGATGGCAGGGTCGTGGTGCGCAATGGCAAACTGATGACCCTGGATGAGCAAGCCTTGCGCGAGGAAATTCGTGCGCGCGCGCCAAAAATTGTCGAGCGTTTTTTGAAACGGATTGATCGATGAAATGGGTGTCTCGATGCGTACGTCTGGACTCTGGCGAGAACTTCCTGCTTTCACCGTAGGGATTTCGGTGTGAAGTTGGATTGCCGTGTCATGTTGATTCTGTTATTGTCATGACCATACCTATGAAACGAACCTGGTTAATCGCTCTCAGCCTGCTGGCCGTATTGACGGCGGGTGTGGCACAACCGGCGCAAGCGCGCTCGGTACAGCAGAGCCCCAACTTTGCCGGTGTGTGGATCAGCAATCAATGCGAAGTGCGGCCGGGCGGGCCATTTGCAAAGCGCCGGCTTCTGCTCATCAACAACACGTTCTCCCTGAGTGTGACGGCCTACAACGACGGCAAATGCACAATTCCATCCCTGACCATGCGAGTCGAAGGCACATTTTCGTTGCTGGGCGACTCCTATGTGGCTCCCGGTGTCTACCCCATAAACCTGCTCTGGAAGCAGGTCTTTCTGCGCCCCGAAGTCAATCAAACTGCGGAGTTTCTGAACTCGTCCTGGCCGGGACTGTGTGGCTCTCTGGGCTGGAGCGTGGGTGGCGAGCAGGATGTGACGGGGACACAGGGGTGCCGATTGCTGGCGATTGATTTGCGACGGCCGATCAGCGAGTTTGACATCGTCGGCGTTAGCGGCAACTTTCTCTACATGGGGTTGCGGCCCGGCGATGGCGGACAAATCTACTCGCCCGATCGCCGGCCCAGTGTCTTTTCGGTGCCGCTGGTCAAGTTCCAGGATGTGCCCGATCCCATCTTTGCGCCAGGAACCACCTTGCCGCCGTTGCTGCCGAACACAGGCGGTGATGTGGAGGGTTAGACGATTGTTATTTGGGCAAACTTAGGGAACAAAAAAAGCGCAGCGATGAGTCGCTGCGCTTTTTGATTCTTGAAATTTGATGAGATCTAGTGATCCAGGCACAAACCATAGATGCTTAGGGCCGTTTTGGGAGCGCCGCTGGCGACATCGTGCGCCGGCCACAACGCGACCAGATCATTCTTAGTTCTCTCTGCCAGGCCCGCTTTGGATTCCAAGTCCAACGTGAATTTGAGCGTTTCTGGAGTCGGCATCTGCTTGAGGCTCGACAGATTGAACGAGTCCACATCGAGGTTAATGGTGATGTTTGAGGGGGTCAGGGTGGGGTGAGTTGAAACAGGGGCACAGGCCGACAGCGTTAACACCATTGCACAACTGCCGATCAACAAACCCAATTTGCGCTTGTTCATAAAGGACCTCCCTCCTAAAACGACTCATCCAAATTAAATGTGAAAATACCCACCTTCGATCTGTAAAACAGCAAAGATGAGTATTTGCCAAGAATGCTAATGGCGCATTTTAGCTTGTCAAGCTTAAATAGTACTATCAAATGTAGGACAAAAGGCGGTAATCATTGCAACCTGTTGATCCGGGATGGCGAATGCAAAGTCGGTTGACAGCCACGAACGTCCAGCGATAAATCGCCGGACTACGACGCAGCACCCGATGAATCGGGCTTAAAACCGGCTTCAGCAGGTGCCATTTTGTAGCCCTGCGATTTATCGCCGGGCGGCTTGGCCGGCAAAACCTGACTTTTCATTCGCCATCGTTGATCCAGGACTCACGTACGACAGGTTGCCATGACTTCCATATAATCTTGTCGCGCATTAGCAATTGCACATTGCATTTCGTTGCAACTTAGTGCCAATTCCGGCGTTGAGCCGCGTTAAATAGTAAGTGGGTTAGCCGC
>JBBQST010000345.1:0-5235 GCA_038213625.1 Thermoflexales bacterium | reverse complement strand
GGCGTCACCGTGTTGCGCAATGTCTCGCATGCCAACGTGATGGCGGCGTGGAAGCGCAGTTGGTTTGGGGTGGCGCCGTCTTTGTGGCCGGAGCCGTTGGGGGCGGTGGTGTTCGAGGGGATGAGCCAGGGGAAAGCGATCATCGGCACCGAGCCGAGTGGCCATGCCGACATGATCGTGGACGGCGAGACCGGCTATCTCATCTCCCTGCGCGATCAGGCCGCCATGCCGGGTCTGCTGGCCGAGGCCATGGACAAGTTGATCCGTGATCCTGCGCTGTGCGAACGCTTCGGGGCTGCGGGCAAGGCGCGCATGGCGCTGTTTACGGCCGATGCTGTGATTCCAAGATTTGAATCGCTCTATAACACGTTGACCACAACACGTTGACCACGCTGGACACCGCATGATTCAATACTTCTCTCTCGCAGCGGGCCGGCTGGCCGGGCATTGGCGCATCCCGCTTTACCGCAATGCCTACTTGCTCACGCTGAGTGCGGCGCTCACCTCAGTACTGGGACTGGCGTATTGGGCTGCCGCCGCGCGGCTGTATACGCCCGAAAACGTGGGCATTAATTCGGCGGCCATTTCCTTGATGACGCTGCTGGCTGGCATTGCTCAATTTAACCTGCGCGGCGCACTGATTCGTTTTATTCCACGGGCGGGCCGTAACACCCGCAAATTGGTGGTTGGCTCCTATGTGGTTAGCACCGTGGCCGCAGTCGTGGTTGGGGTGGCGCTGTTGGGTGCGATGAATATCTGGCCGCCGTTGCAGAAGATCCTGTTCGCGGGTTCGATCACGCCGGCTGCTGCGGTCTGGTTTGTGCTGGCGACCGTGGGCTGGTGCATTTTTACGCTGCAAGATCAGGTGTTGACCGGCCTGCGCCAGACTCAGTGGGTGCCACTAGAAAACGCCCTATTTGCAGTGTTCAAACTGGTATTGCTGGTGCTTTTGGCCGCGGCCTGGCCCGGCTACGGCATCTTTGCCTCGTGGACCATTGTGGTGGCGATGACCCTGATACCGGTCAATGGCTTCATCCTGTTCAAGCTGATCCCCCAACACATCAAAGCATCCATTAACAGCGGTGTGGGGCAGAGCGTGACGGTGCGGGAGTTGAGCCGCTATGTGGCCGGCGATTACCTGGGCGCGATCTTCTCGCTGCTGTCGTTCACGCTGTTGCCGATCATGGTCACAGGCATTGCCGGGGCCAGCGCCAATGCCTATTTCTACCTGCCCTGGACCATCTACAGCGCCTTGCGTTTGTTCGGCATCAACCTCACCACCTCGCTCACGGTCGAAGCCGCGCTGGACGAACGGCAGTTGGCCGGCTACACCCGCCGCGTCATCGCCCAAAGCCTGCGCATCGTCGGCCCGATGATGGTGGCGTTGCTGTTGGGTGCTGAAGTGTTGCTGTTGGTCTTCGGTAAAACCTATGCCGCCGAAGGCGTGTGGTTGCTGCGTCTGCTGGCGGTAGCGCTGGTGCCCGACTTCATTGTGAACCTCTACATCGGCATTGCTCGCGTGCAGCGAAAAGTGCGCGGCATCGTGGTGGCTCAGGCAGCCGCATGTCTGTTGACGCTGGCCCTTAGTTACGCACTGTTGCCGCAGTATGGCATCGTCAGCGTTGGCGCCGCCTGGACGTTTAGTTTGACGGTGGTGGCCGCCGTGCTCTTTGTGCGCTTCCTGCGGCCTATGCTGCGCCAGCCTCGAACGCCGGTTGTAGAAACTGCCTCATAAGCCTGGTTCGTTTAACTAACGGCCGGCCCGAAACAAATGGGTTGCCTTTGATCGTCCAGCGCCACGCCACTGAACGGGCCAGAGCGTCGCCGGTCACGCCGATTCGTGGTGATGTGATGACCTGTTCATCGGGAGTGGGAGAGCCGTGCTCGATGAACAACCGGCCATGGGGTTGCGCCAGATCATGGCCGTTATCGCTTCGATTGATCTGAAGTGCCTTGCACAAGCGGCCCGGCCCACGGCATAGGTCTCGGTCTGGGAGGACCCGGCCGTAATTCTGGCGCATGTGCTCAATGCCCTCGATGGGTTCGAGCGCGCGCAGCAGCACGGCCGCGCCGACATCCTCGGCCTCCGTCACGATGTTGGCGCAGAAGTGCATCCCATAAATCAGGTAGACATACAGGTGGCCGGCCTCGCCAAACATGGGTTGCGTGCGGGGGGTGCGGCCGCGAAAGCTATGTGAGGCCGCGTCATCCGGGCGATACGCCTCCACCTCCACAATGCGACCGGCCAGGCGCGTGCCATCGGCCATCAGCCGCACGAGTTGCTGACCCAGGAGTTCGCGCGCGACGAGCCGGGTATCGCGTGCGAAGAATGCTCTCGGTAACTGTGCAGTGGGTTGTGTCGGCATCTAGGCAAATAGAGGTCGGGTGAAGGCGTTCAAAAAAGTGCCTTTGGGGTCGAAACGCTGGCGCATGCGCACGAAATCCTCATAGCGTGGGAAGCGCCGGGCCAGCCGGTCGGCCGTCATGAAGTGCAATTTGCCCCAGTGTGGCCGGCCTTCGAATTCGGCAAACAGGCTGTCGCAGGCATGTAGATAGGGCCAGTAGTCGGTGCCGGGCTGGCCCGAGATCGAAATGACCAGATTGGTGCGCCGATAGTTGGGGCTCATCCAGGCCTCGTCCGCCGCGACCATGCGCACCTCCAGTGGGTAGATGCTTAGCGGCAACCAGCGCCGCATCAGTTTGCACATCTCGGCAATGATGTCGCGGGCGTGCTCCAGCGGCAAAAAGTATTCCACCTCGTGAAAGTTGGGGTCGTAGCGCATCGGGTAGATTTGGTATGGCCGGCCAACCTGCTCATTGGGTGGAAGTAATTGCGTGACTATTTCCGATGTTGCCTCGCGGTATAGCTTCACCACACAGTCATCGGCCCGCGCATTTTTGAGCAGGTATAACTCGGCCGAGGCATCAGTGGGCATCCAGAAGAATGAGAAGTGACGATAGGTCTCGACAAATTCGTCGAAATGCTCCATGACCTCGGCGTAGGGCATGACCGTGTGACGCGAGTGCAGGCTATAGGCCGGTGCCACATTCAATGTCAGCTGGGTCATGATGCCGAGTAAGCCCATGGAGGTTTGCAGCGCCGGCAGCACATCTGCATTCTCATCCTGCGAGACTTCGACGAGGTTGCCCATGCCATCCACAAAGCATGCGCCGGCCAGGGCAGCCGAGAAGTTGGGCAGCCGCTTGCCCGAGCCATGGGTGGCCGTGGCAATGGCGCCGGCAATGGCCTGGGTATCAATATCGCCTTGATTCGCCAACGCGAGTCCGTGCTCCCACAGCGGCTCGCCAAAGTCGCCAATGGTGGTTTTGGGGAGCGTGATGACCTGACGCGTGGCCGTGTCGATGTGCAGGATGCCGCGCATGGCGCTGATGTCGATCAGCACGCCCTCGGTTTCGACAATGGGCGTAAAAGAGTGGCCGGTGCCATAGGTGCGAGTGCCGATGCCGTGTGCCGCGGCTTCAGTCACGATTTCCGCCACCTCGTTTTCGGTAGCGGCGACCCGCAGGCTTGCAGGCGTAAATGTTTGGTTGCCGACCCAGTTTGTCCAGGCTAAGGCTGTTGATTGCTGAGTGCTCATCTGGGCCGATTGTATTGAACTTGGGAATCCGGCATTGATGCTTTGTGCTCTTTGTGAAGAAGGACAACATGCCGGCTCCTTCCTGGGTCACCAGATGGAATGGCACGGCCACATTGGCAAACTCGTTCTCGCTAATGAAAATGTTGAATCGGGTTTCGTTGAAGTGATGTGAGCTTCTATACTTCCAATTAGCCGGCTCACACCATGAAACGGCAGCAATCACACCAAGGATTCAACAGATATGAAAATCACTGACGTAAAAACGTATATCGCCGGCAACCCCTGGAAAAACTGGCTCTTTGTGCGGGTCGACACTGACGAGGGCATTCATGGCATTGGCGAGGGCACGCTCAACGGCTTCTGCAAAACAGTGGAAGCGGCCGTGCATGAACTCAAGAGCTATGTGATCGGCCAGGACCCTTTTAATGTCGAGAATCACACGCTGAGTATGTTTCGCGATGTGTACTCGGACGGTGGCCAGATTCAAGGTGCCGCTATCAGCGCCATCGATTTTGCATGTTGGGACATCATGGGCAAGGCGTTGCAGCAGCCGGTGTATAAGCTGTTGGGCGGCCGTTGCCATGACCGGTTGCGCGCCTATGCCAATGGCTGGTATCGCGGGCCACGCACGCCCGAGAGCTTTCACGCCAAGGCCCTGGAGGTTGTGGCCAAAGGCTACACCGCCCTCAAGTTTGATCCCTTCGGCGCAGCCTGGCGCTACATGGATCGTGAGGATTTTGCCCTGACCATGGACATCATCGGCGCGGTGCGCGATGCGGTTGGCCCCAAAGTGGACATTCTGATCGAGGGTCACAACCGCTTCAGTGTGCATGAAGCGCTCAAGATTGCGGAGGGCATGGCCCAATATGACCCTACCTGGTTCGAGGCTCCCGTGCCGCCGCAGCGGATCAGCAGCATGGTCGAGGTGGCCCGGCGCAGCCCGGTGCCGATTGCGTGCGGCGAGGATTATTACTGCCGAGAGCAATTCAGCGAACTGTTGATGCACGATGCCGTGCACATTATTCAGCTGGAGCCGCAATACATGGGCCTGACCACGGCCAAGCAGGTGTGCACGATGGTGCATGCGTTCAATGGTGTGACGGCACCACATAGTGCGCAGGGGCCGTTGTGCAGCGTGGTGTGCGCGCATCTCAACACTGCCACGCCCAACTTCTTTATCCACGAAATCTTTGACGATTTCAACGATGATTGGAGCCGGGACATTTTGACCAACCCGGTCAAGGTGGTCGATGGCTACATCACGGTTGAGCCAGATCGTGTGGGTTGGGGCTGCGATTTGAACTACGAAGAAATTGCCAAACACCCCTATAGCCCGGAGAATTTCCTGCCGTTATTCCGGTCGGGCTGGGAAAAACGCGAAGGCACCCGGCACTGAAGAGTCAAGACTCTAGACTCTTGAGTCTAAGTAGTCCGTCAAGTAAAAGACTTTAGGTTAGTCCAAGGGCGAACCTGAGCCTTGATGAAACGATTAGCCTAAGCCGTCATTCCCGCGGAGGCGGGAATCCAGGCTTAACCCCGACGCGACAGTCGATTTAGCACTGGATTCCCGCCCCGCTGCGGGGACGCCTCCGCGGGAATGACATGGATACGTAAAGTCTTTTACTTGACGGACTAC
>JBBQST010000344.1:0-5246 GCA_038213625.1 Thermoflexales bacterium | reverse complement strand
TGGGAATAACAAAACGCGTTGTCGTAGGGGCGAAGCATTCGCCGCCAAAACTCCTTTGAACATAGACTTTGGCGGCGATTGCTTCGCCCCTACCTTGGCAAATCTTTATTCCCAATAATATTTACTCTAGTGACGCAACGGCGCCGTGCTCTCGCGCACCATCAGCTCGACCGGCAACACCACATGCTCTGTCAGCGGGTGCTCTTCGCCGGTGTGATGCAACATGGCCATGAGCATCTCGGCGGCCCGGCGGCCTTTCTCCACAATCGGCTGGCGCACCGTCGTCAGGGTCGGTTGGATCAGGCTGCTGGTGTCGAGGTCGTCAAAGCCGATCACCGACAAATCCTCGGGGACACGCAGTCCGCGTGCCCTGGTGGCTTCGATGACGCCATAGGCAATCACATCGGCCAGCGCCAGCACCGCCGTCGGGCGCAGTGTCTGCTCCATGATCCGGGCCATGATCTCGATGCCGCCAGCCACGTTGCAGCTGCATTCCCACATATGGATGCCGGGGCTTTTGAGCGACAGCCTGCGTGTTTTCAGGGCGGCTCGAATGCCGTTGAAGCGGTGGCCGATGGTGCCGGTGTAATCCTCCAACCGGCCGGTTTTGGATTCAAACGTCGCAATCGCGATGTGTCTGTGTCCCAGATCCAACAGGTGCTGCATGGCCAGGCGCGCCCCCTCGAAGTCATCAATATTGACGGCGGCAATGCCGTTGGGTGGATCGGTATCCAGCATGACAAAGGGCACGCCGCGTTGTTTGAGCGCGTGCACGGCTTCGTCGTCCGGCTCCAGGCCGCTGATGATGCAGCCATCGATCAACGCCGCATACGTCGCATCGACCACACTGCCGCGCATGGGCGGGACAATCATCAACGACATGCCCTCGTGTTTGCATACCTGTCCCACCCCACGCATCAAGGCCGAAAAAAAGGGGTTTTGGAGCACATCAGGGATATCCTGCGGGACGATGACACCCAGGGCATTGGTGCGCCGCGTGTTGAGGCTGCGCGCAATCGGGTTGGGGGTATAGCCAAGCTCACGCGCCACGCGCAGTATTTTGTGTGTGGTTACCTCAGACAGCCGGCCCGGCATGTTGAATGCAAAGGACACAGCCGTCTTGGATACGCCAGCATGTAGGGCAATATCCTTGATGGTCACACGACGTGGTGAGTTTCGCTTCATCTATTTTTTTGGGTCTCCTTTTGCGGCACAAGCACGCTGGGTTGCATCGGGACAAGACACCCAGCGTTTACTAAATTAGTTTACCCCGGCCATCAGGCTTTGCCTAGCGAAGTCGCCTTTTTGTTGAACCGCCGCTTTTATAAGCAATAGACATGATTGGGAATAACAAAACGCGTTGTCGTAGGGGCGAAGCATTCGCCTACAAAACTACAGTGAACATAGACTTTGGCGGCGAATGCTTCGCCCTGCCTTGGCAAATCTTTGTTCCCAATAATGTCTAATGTTCATGCACGATGTGCAGACGTCATCACGGCACGATGGTGATGGTGGGTTCGACCGTGGGCGGCTCTGGCGTGACAGAGGGCAACTCGGTGGCCGTGGGCACAGGCGTTGCCGAGGGAGGAATGGCTGTGGGGACATCCGTGGGGATGAGGGTCGGCGTTGCCGTTGGCGGCATCGTCGGCGTCGCGGTCGGCAGCGAGGTGGCGGTGGCCGAGGGCAACGGGGTCGCGCTGGGTGGGAACGGCGTGCGGGTTGGGAACACCGGCGTCGGCGGCAAAAAGGGTGGCCGGGTTGGGAAGCTGGTGGGATAAATGATGACGCCGGGTGTCGGCGTGGGCGGGACCGGCGTCGGTGGCAGCGGCGATGCCCCGATCACGATCAGCGTAGGCGGCCCCACCGGACCCACAGTAACAAAGGGCTGCACCGTGGTCGGCACTGGGGTTGGATTTGCACCCGCTGCTCGCGTGGGCGCACCCGGCCGGGGAATCGTGTCGATAAAGTCAATCAGCGGGGTCTGGTTGGGCATGATGGTGCCCGAGCGCGTGGGGGCAGGTGGAACCGCCGTATTCGGCGCCGCTGTATTCGGCGCCGCTGTCACCAACCGGGTGGCCTCGCCATCGGGTGAACGGGTCGATGAGCCGGTGGGATTGCTGGTTCCTCCAGGTGATTGCGGCGTGCCAGTCGCGCTGTTGGCAGCGGCCGTGCCTGCAACGGCCGATGACGTTGCACCCAAGGCCGCCGCTGTCGTTGTGGCTGCCCCTGAGCCATTCGTTCTGGCCGGCGATGCCACCCCACCCGAACCGCCGCCACCCAATAGACCTGTGAACAAACCCAACAGCGCGCACAGCAACAGCCCAATCAGCCCACCCAGCAAAATCACCGCAGCGGGCAGGCGGCGGGACGAGCGCGGCGCAGCAGGTTTGGGAACAGCGCTTGTTGCAGGTCTGGGGCTGCCATTATTTGCGCCAGGCACGCGCGGCAACACGGTGGGCGTGGGGTTTGAAGCAGCAATTGCAGATGCATTCGCCGCTGAAGCCGCCAGGGTGGGCGTGCGTTGCAGGGCGAGTTCCAGATTTTGGGTAAATTGGCTGGCCGTGGCTGGCCGCTGCGCCGGCTGCTTGTTCAGCGTCTGCATCACGACATCGCCCCACTCGCGCGGAATATTGGGGTTCAAATCGCTCAGGTGCGGCGGTGCGGCATCGATGTGCATGCGAGCCACTGCGATTTGATCCTCGCCCTCGAACGGATGCCGGCCACTGAGCGCGTAGTAGGTGCTGACGCCGAGCGAGTAAATATCGGAGGCCGGGGTGAGGTTGGGCGCGCCGGAGGCCTGCTCGGGCGACATGAACAACACCGAGCCGACGCGTTGCAGCGTCTGGGTGTACGCGGTGAGTGATGCTGTTTTGGCGATGCCGAAATCGGCCAGCATGGCCTGGCCCGTGGTCGCGCGAAT
Organism: Thermoflexales bacterium; assembly: GCA_038213625.1. Lineage (GTDB taxonomy): Bacteria > Chloroflexota > Anaerolineae > J036 > Brachytrichaceae > JANMVQ01. Next base: position 2,326 of record JBBQST010000344.1, on the reverse strand, counting down.
GAGCATGTTGCTGGGCTTGACATCGCGGTGAATGACACCCTGACTGTGCGCGTAATCCAGCGCATGACCAATATCCCGCAACACCGGCAACACTTGGGGCAGCGGTTGCGGACCTTCGCGTTGCAGCTCCTGCTCCAGCGATTCGCCGGCCACATACTCCATGACAATGTAGGGCGTGCTGCCGCGCGAATCCACCTCATGCTCGACGACTCTGACAATATTGGGATGCACGAGGGTGAAGCTGGCCTCCTGAGCAAAGCGCGCCCGCGCGGCCGTGTCGTTCATCAGGTGCATGTCCAGCACCTTGATGGCGACGAGCTGGCCCGTTTGTTTGGACGTGGCGCGATAAACCGTGGCCATGCCGCCGCGGCCAATTTCAACCAGGTTGGTATAAGAATCGTACAAACTGCTCATGGGCGCAACACCTATAAGAGACATGATGAAGATGTAATGAAAATGTGATGAAGACGGGATGCAAGGAAAGTTTACCTGCAAAAACGGCGGCTGGCGGCTAGCTGCTGGCTGCGAGTCGTTAACCACCAGCCGCCAGCCGCCAGCTGCCAACCACCAGCCGCCAGCCACCATCCGCCATCAGTCTCCTATAATCCGGCGCGAGTTAAATCCAACTATGAATGCTTTGCTCACGCTCCTGTTGCTCATTCCGTTTTTGCTGCCAGTTGCCCTGGCCAATGTGGCCGAACGCGAACGCAGCGTGCGGGTTTTTCTCATGGTGTATCTGGGGATACTGGCCGGCTTACTGTTGGCCGTGGGCGTGTTCAGCGTGCTGGCCGGCGTGGGCCTGGGGCTGGCCGGGCCCAACGCATTGCCCACGGCCCCCAATCAGCCCAACCCCGAAGAAGCGGCTCAGATGTTGGCGGCGCTGCGCAATGTGAACTGGGGCGTGGCCGCGGTCGTGTGCCTGATCCCGGGCGTTCTGGCGCTGCTGGCCTTGGTGCCAGCCGTGCGGCGGGCCGTGGCGAGGGTGTTGCCGATTCACCCCGATAGCGCCGTGCACACCACCGCGTTGTCGATGACGGCGGTGGCCTTTGGCCTGAATCTATTTCAACTGGTGGTGTTGTCGCCGATCCTGCTCACCGAGGCCGTGAGCAATTCACCCAGCCTGACTCAGGGGGCCACCTATTTCGATATTCTGATCTTCCCGCTGCTGGTGTTAACCATCGCCGCCGTATTGGGCGTGGGCCTGTATACGCGCCGCAACCAGACCGAAGTGTTCGAGCGGCTGGGGTTGAGCCTGCCAACGCCGCGGCAAATTGTGACGGCGGTGTTTGTCACCGTGGGCCTGCTGGGTCTGTCCATCTTCACCAACTGGGCCTGGCAGCAGTTCGACCCCACCGGCTTCCAACAAGTGGGCAGCCTGTCGGAAGCCCTGATGGGTAACTTTACGGGGCTGGCCGGCGCGCTGGCCATTGGCCTCTCGGCCGCCATTGGCGAGGAGTTATTCTTTCGCGGCGCGTATCAGCCGCGAATGGGCGTGTTGCTGGCGACTTTATTATTCACCACCTTTCACGTGCAATATAGTTTTTCGCCGGCCACCTTATTGGTCTTCGTGATCGGGCTGGTGCTGGCCTTCCTGCGCAACAAGACCTCGACCACCGTATGCATCATGGTGCACTTTCTGTATAACTTCACGCTGGTGCTGTTGGCATCGGCGTTGTAAGCGTTGGCCGCGTGTTGATGAAGGCTTGAGCGGTCAAATGTGTAAGGTGGGTCTCAGACCCGACCCACGCACAGGAAATAAGGGTCGGAATTGTCGAGATGCGAGACACCTGGCAACTCCTCTTCGTCCTCGACCGCCGGGCCCTGAAGGGCCGGGCTCATAAGCAAAGCCCCGAAGGGGCTGACCGATATTTCTTAGCCCCGAAGGGGCTTTGCTTATAAGCTTGGCCGTTTACGGCCGAGCGAACATGGCTGAGCCGATGCGAATTCTGCAATAGCGTTCACCCCGACGCCCCTTCTACCAACGTGGCCTGAACATGGCAGGGCCGAGCTTGGGGTGCACCAGTTGCGTGGATTGGGTAGAGTCGTAGTATTGCAGAATCAACCTCATGCCAACCACTACCCAACGGCTGTTCCCACTCGCGGTCATTCTGGTCTTATACGCCATCATCGGCACGCTGTTTGCCACGCGCATTCCGGCCTGGCAAACCCCAGACGAGCCCGCCCACTACGCCTACATTCGTCAGTTGGCCCAGACCGGCGCGCTACCCGTCATCGAGCCCGCAGACTGGACGCCAGGGCTGGTGCCCATCGGCCCCAAGACCCGCGACGTGCCCATCGAGCGCATCACGTATGAGGACCACCAGCC
>JBBQST010000343.1:0-5271 GCA_038213625.1 Thermoflexales bacterium | reverse complement strand
ACAGCGTGGGCGCCGCTTGAGACGACCAACGAGCAGGAGGTGTTGTTTCTGGCCCCGTTGGATGTGGTGAGCGCGCGCGGCCGGGCCAAAGAAGTGTTCGGCTTCGACTATATCTGGGAGGTCTACAAGCCGCTGGAGCTGCGCAAATGGGGCTACTACACGCTGCCGATTCTGTGGCGCGACCAGTTGGTGGCACGGGTCGATCTCAAGCTCGACCGCGTGACCAACACGCTGGTGTTATGCGGCTTCTGGCTGGAGGAGGCCAAAACTGGCAAGGACGCAGCTTTTGCCGAAGCCCTGGCCAACGGCGTCGCCCGCTTCATCACCTTCGTCGGTGCCGCCAAACTCGATGCCAGTTGCATCAAACCCGTGACATTGCGCAAACGCGTGCAGGCCGTGACGCGATCACGTTAACGCCGCTTGCACCAGCACGATTCGTTCGTGCAGGCTGTGTGCAGTGTCGGCCACAATATTGATGTGGCCAAGTTTGCGGCCGGGGCGCGGCGTCTTGCCGTAGAGGTGCAGATGCGCGTCGGGGATTTTGAGAATGGCGCTGGGAGCCGGGGTGGTGCCGATGAGGTTGACCATGGCGGCGTGGCCGCGGTCACCGCCGCGCACATCCGTTGCACCCAGCGGCAGCCCGGTGATGGCGCGCAGGTGGTTCTCGAACTGGCTGGTGGCGGCGCCGTCCTGGGTCCAGTGGCCGCTATTGTGGACGCGCGGCGCCATCTCGTTGGCGATGAGTTGGGCATGGCCATCGCCGTCGATGCGCTCAAAAAATTCGATGGCCAGCACGCCCACATAGTTCAGCGCGTTCAGCACCCGCGCAGCATAGGTCTGAGCCAGAGCTTCGGGCGCGCGAGCAGCCGGCACAATCGACAGCCGCAAAATGCCCTCGCGGTGGGTGTTCTCGGTCAGCGGGTAAAATGCCAGCTCGCCGGTGGTGCCGCGCACGGCCAGAATCGACAGCTCGCGCGCAAACGGCACCCATGCCTCCACGATGTAGCTGGTTGCGGCCGGCTGCTGGCGCAGTTCATCGCCTGTTGCCGCCACATCGGCCGCAGATCGCAACACCCATTGGCCCTTGCCGTCGTAGCCCAGCCGGCGCGTTTTGAGCACGCAGGGCAGGCCGCCAATCTGCTCGATCGCGGCGGCTAAATCACCTGCGTGGTTGACCTGGGCAAAGGCCGGGGTGGGAATATCGTACTGCCGGAAGAACGACTTCTCGTGCCAGCGGTCTTGCGAGACTTCGAGCGCTTGCGGCGGTGGATACACCGGCACGTGTTGGGTCAGTTGCTGGGCCGTGTGCACCGGCACATTCTCGAACTCGTAGGTGATGACATCGGCATCGCGTGCCAATTCAGCCAACCCGGCCGCGTCATCGTAGGGAGCCAGAATTTGCGGGGCCACCTGACCCATCGGTGAGTTGGCCGTGGGCTCGATGCAGCGAAAGGTGAAGCCGAGGGGATAGCCGGCCAGCGCCAACATTCGCCCGAGTTGCCCGCCGCCGATGATGCCGATGTGCATGAGGGGAAAGCGGCTAGCCGCCAGCCGCTAGCTGCTGGTTGTCGAGGACGGTTTGGGTTTGGGCGTCTCGGTAATGGCGCAGGGCCTCGCGGAGGGCGGGATATTTGTTGGCCAGGATGGCGGCGGCCAACAGGGCGGCATTAATCGCACCGGCTTTGCCGATGGCGAGGGTGCCCACCGGGATGCCAGCCGGCATCTGCACGATGGAGAGTAGCGAATCCATGCCCTTGAGCGCGTGCGATTCGACTGGCACACCCAGCACCGGCAACAGCGTTTTGGCCGCGGCCATGCCTGGCAAGTGCGCGGCACCGCCTGCACCGGCAATGATGACTTCCATGCCGCGTGCCTCGGCCGTGCTGGCGTACTCGAACAGCAAATCGGGTGTACGGTGGGCCGAGACGATGCGCACCTCATGGGCAATGCCGAGCTGGGTCAGGGTCGCGTCAGCGTGTTGCATCGTCTCCCAATCCGACTTGGAACCCATGATGATGCCGACTAGAAGTGGGTCGCTGGCTAAAGGCGGGTTGCTCACTGTGGCGTCACTCAATTTTTGCCGAGGTGCTCTCATGGGAATGGAGGCTTCAGCCGACTCCGACCCGCAGACGGGGGCGCAGAGTCGGCTGAAGCCTCCATTCCAAGAACTTGCTTACGTAAGTTCGATTACTTGATTTCGACGACGTTGCCGCCCTGTTTGGCGCTGGCTTTCATGGCGTCCCACAGCTGGATCATGCGCAGGCCATTCTCGGCCGGCGAGGGATTCTCGACTTCGCCGTTGCGCACGCGCACAAAAGTTTGCCACACGCCCAGGAACGGCGGCAGCTCCACATCCTTGGGTGCCGGCTCGCCCTTCATTTGCACCTGGAGTGTTTCGCCCCACACACCGGTCACGACCATGCCGTTCTCGCAGTAGATCTTGATGTCGCTGGCGGTGACAGGAGAGGCGCCGCAGCCGTTGATGCTGACCATGGCCCCGGACTGGGTTTTGGCAATGGCGACGGTGAGGATGTCCACGTCGGTGCTGCGATTGTCGATGAACGCTGACACTTCCTTGAACGGCTCGCCGACCAGATCGGCCACCGTGTTCAGCAAGTGCGCGCCGGTGTCGAACATGTAGCCGCCGCCGCTGATCTCGGGCACCTGGCGCCACAGACCCTTGGTGGCCTGTTCCCAGGTCTGCCACACGCTGGCTTGCACGGTCAGGATTTTGCCCATGGTGCCGTCGTGGAGCATTTTGTAGGCGGTGCGAATGCTCGGCGACATGCTGCCGTTGAAGGCCACCGCCAGCAGCCGGCCGCTCTTGTCGCGAATCTGGATCAGCGCCTCGGCCTGGGCCGTGTCCATCACCATCGGCTTCTCGACCAGCACATCTTTGCCCGCTTCGAGCAACGCCTTGGCCTGCGGAAAGTGCTGGTTGTGGGGGGTGATGATGAAGGCGGCGTCGATCTGATCGCCATACTTCTTCATAAACGTGTCGAAGTCGCCTTCGCACGGCGGCACAGCCTGGCCGGCCTTCTCGAACATTTCGGCGGCCTTCTCATAGTTGTCGCCGTTGGGTTCACAGATGGCCGTGATCTGCGTTGTATCCGTTTGCTTGAGGATGTTGGCGATGTGGTAACGGGCCATCCCACCCGCGCCGATGAGGCCAAGACGAACGATGCTCATGATCTTCTGATGTGCTCCTGTTGATCTAACGTGTCTAAAATTTCTTTTTTTACCAGACGTAAAACAAAAGATAGTTGAATTCGGAATGAATTAAGACGAGATGCGCTTGAAACACCACATTAGGCATAAATACGTGCGGGTTTGCAGTCGCATCCAGGCAAATGCATCTGAGCGAATTCTCGCGAGAGTGTAGCATTGCGGCTGATGCTGGACAAACCCATCAAGAACATCTTCACGAGATTGGGCGTATTTGTTAAACCAACAACCCGAGCCTTCATAACTACCTGAGAAATAACCTCGCACACAGCAAAAACTCATAACCTGCGGCTGGCAGACAGCATGTTATATTTGAGCCGTTGCATGGCTTGCGCTCAACTGACTCATCTAGAAACTTCGGTTTCGCGAGCCTACGCGTACTGTGCGCAACACTATTGCTTGTCACTCCATGTCCGAGAAGCGACAAGTCCCAGGAGGTGATTCCTAAGCAATAGACCGTCCGATTTGCTTGTACTCTTGCGACGGCTTTTCCCTATTTTTTGTGAAGTACGTCTAACTGTTTTGTCGATTTGTAATCCAAAAGAGGAGTGTTCTACAAACCATGATTACGCATAAGAGACGATCATTTCTGATGAGCGCAGTGGCGTTCTCGATGATCCTGGCTGCCTGCGCGGCCCCTGCCGCAGCCCCTGCTGCCCCGGCCGCAACCACTGCCCCAGTTGCTGCGGCCACTGAGGCCCCTGCTGGAGCAACCGAAGCACCCGCCGCAGCGACTGAAGCGCCGGCCGCTGCCGGTGGCGAAGCCGCAGATATCGTCAGCTGGTATCAGTATGACGCAGCCAACGAGGACCCCAAGAACGACGAAGCCATTGGCAATGCCTACTTGCGCGGCGCGATCCCCAAATTCAATGAGCAATTCAAGGGACAACTGACCTGGGTGAATCAGCCCCAGCAGTGGCAGCAAATGACCACCGCGCTGGTCGCGGCTGTTCAGGCCGGTGGCGATGTGCCCGACGTCATGCAGACCGGTGCAGAAGCCCTGCCCATTTATCTGAAGAACGGCACCGTCGAGGATCTCACCGACTGGATCAAGGCCCAGCCGTGGTTTGCCGATCTGGACGAGGCAGCTGTGAAGGCTTGCACCGGCCCAGACGGCAAGATCTATTGCGTGCCGGTCGCAGAAACCCCGGCGCTGGTGTTCTACTGGAAGGATTACTTCCCGAATGGCTATCCCAAGACGGCCGATGAGTTCATGAAGCGCGCCGAAGAGTTGAAGAAGGACAACGTCTACGCCATCACCTACTTCGGCTCGGCCGCATTCGACGGTGGCGCGACAGGCCGCTACTTCTGGAGCGTCATCAGCTCATTCGGCGGCTCGTATGATGACGGCCAGGGCAACCTGAAGCTGAACACACCCGAGAACGTCAAGGCCGTGGAATTCATGCGCGAGGTGGTGGCCAAGGGCTATTCATCCGACAGCGTGTTCCTGGGCGACTTCAAGGAAGAGGAGGACCTGAAGGGCCTCGATCCTGCCAAGCCGCGCGCCGCCTCGTTCCCGACCGGCATCTTCGGCTACCGCTACATTCAGCCGGTGAAATCTCCCAAAGGCACGCAGTACGGCACCGACTTCGACCCGACCGGTGGCCCGATGCTGGAGGCGATTGCAGCCGGCGACATGGCCATTGCGCCGATGTTCACTGGTGGCGATGCCAAGACACCGTCGTGCAACCTCGGCGTCAGCGCCTTCGTTATTCCCAAGGGTTCGAAGAATCCTGATGGGGCCAAGACTTACATCAACTGGATTTTCGATCCGGCCAACGGCGTTGAGTGGGTGCAGAAGCCGGGCGGCGGCTTCCCAACCAGCAAGAAATTCCTGGCCGATCCCGCCTTTGACACGCCGTTCTACAAGCAGGCAGCTGCCGCCACCGATGGCATTTGCAAGCTGTGGAGTGGTTCGCTGACTCGCGGTGGCGAGGCCGGCAAGATCATCGCGACCACGTTCTTTGATCTGATCAAGACCAACCCCACAGCCGACATCGCCACGGCGCTGGGCAAGGCCGATGAAGAGTACAACCGCAACAACTA
>JBBQST010000342.1:0-5294 GCA_038213625.1 Thermoflexales bacterium | reverse complement strand
GCACAACGTGTTTGATCTGTGCGTAGGCTGCAAGGCATGCCAGACCGAGTGCCCATCGAGTGTGGACATGGCGCGAATCAAGAGCGAATGGCTGCACGGTTATAACCAGCAGCACGGCGTCTCGTTGGGGTCGTGGATGTTTGCCAACATGCCGCGCCTGGGCGAGTGGTTGACGCGGGTGCCGGGGCTGGCCAGATTCACCAACGCCATGTTGAACACCAGATCAGTGGGCGCATTGATGAAGCGGGCGATTGGGGTGGCGCAGAATCGCAGCCTGCCTAAGTTTGCCGCGCCATTGAACTTATCGGGACCCACAACGGCAACATCATCGCCTGACAACAAAGTGGTCCTGTATCTCGACACGTGGGCACACCACCATTACCCACATATTGCCGAGGCGGCTTTCAATGTGTTGAACGCGGCAGGTTTCGAGGTGATTGTGCCGGACTATGTGTGCTGCGGCCGCACCTTCATCAGCAAAGGCCTATTGAACGACGCGCGCGATTCGGCTGATGCGGTGGTGACGGCGCTGGGTGCGTATGCCGAGCAGGGCATTCCCGTGGTGGGGCTGGAGCCGTCGTGCATCCTCTCGTTTCGCGATGAGTATCCGGCGCTCAGCACACACGAGCAACGCTTTGTGCTGGCCCAGCGCTCATTTACGTTTGAGGAATTTGTGGCCAATCATGCTGAGCGTTTTAAGGTGGTATTGCCGCAAGACAACGTGGCGCAGCCGGTTTTGCTGCACGGCCATTGCCACCAGAAAGCGCAAGTCGGCACCAAGCCGGCGCACGAGGCCTTGCAGCTGGCCGGCTGTGTGGTGAACGAAGTGGATTCAGGTTGCTGCGGCATGGCTGGTTCGTTTGGCTACGAGGCTGAACACTACGAAGTCAGCAAGGCGATGGGCGAGCGGGTGCTGATGCCGGCTGTGCGCGCTGCGGGCGATGACACACTGGTGGTGGCGGCTGGGGTGAGTTGCCGGCAGCAGATCAAAGATTTGACTGGCCGCGAGGCGCTCCATCCGGCTGAGGTGCTGTGGCAGCGAATGCAGGCGAAATAACTCGGTGGGCGTAGGACGCTTTTGTCGAAAAAATTGATGTGTTGATAGTGGCGCAATTTAAAGCTTCTCTTAGAAACTCACGTTAGCCTAGTAGTCTGTCAAAGGAAAGACTTGGGGGCATTCCAAGGGCGAACCTGAGCCTGAGTGTAAACAATTTCACAAGGCCGTCATTCCCGCGGAGGCGGGAATCTAGGCGTAACCTCAACTCAGTAGGTGATGGAAGGTCTGGATTCCCGCCTCCGCGGGAATGACGTTGTAACGTAAAGTCTTTCCTTTGACAGACTACTAGACCGTATTAAAACTATGGCACAGACTGGCTTGAAGGCCGATCAACCTCACGTGCAGCAGATCTCGCGTCGCGATTTCTTCAAAACCTCGGCGGCATTTGCAGCGGCATCGGCAGCACTGGCGGCGTGCGGCCGTGAAGCAAGTCAAGACGGTTCATTGCAACTCATCGCTGATCCCTCCATCTCAGCACCCAGCCCAATTGAGGCGCAAGCGGCAACGGCATCTTCTCCCACCAGCGCGCCGGCGTGGCTGGCGGCAAACCGGCTCATGTTTGGGCCGCGTGCGGGCGATGTGGCGCGCATTGAGAAGATGGGCATGGATGCGTTCATCGAGGAGCAGCTTGCGCCGGAGCAACTCGATGACGGTGATGTGACGCGGCGAATCAGCCAGATCGACCACTTGCAAGATACGCTAACGCACAGCGCGGCCGAGCTGGCCAGCGCGACCAAGCGCGATATTCTGCTGGATTTGCAGCAGGCCACGTTGTTGCGAGCCGTGTATAGCCCACGCCAGTTGTTCGAACTAACCGTGGATTTTTGGTCCAACCACTTCAATATTTATTTTGGGAAAGGGACTGATGCGTATCTCAAGCCGGTCGATGACCGCGAGGTGATCCGGCCGCATGCCCTTGGCAAATTTCGCGATCTGGCCGGTGCCAGCGCGCACAGTCCGGCCATGCTCATCTTCCTCGACAACCAGACCAATGTGAAAGGCAAGCCCAACGAGAACTATGGCCGCGAATTGATGGAGCTGCACACGGTCGGTGTGGACGGCGGCTACACCCAAAAAGATGTGCAGGAGGTGGCGCGCGCGTTCACGGGCTGGAGTGTGAGGGCGGTCAAAAAGGATGTGCCGGCCGATCAGCAGGCTCAGGGCGCGGGAGAATTTCTGTTCCGCGCCAACCAGCACGACGATGATGCCAAAACGGTGTTGGGCATGCAGTTGCCGGCCAATGGCGCTCAGAAGGATGGCGAGCGCGTGCTCGATATTCTGGCGGCTCATCCCAGTTGCGCGACCTTTATCAGCTTGAAACTGGCCCGACGCTTCGTGGCCGATGACCCGCCCAAAGACGTGGTGCAGCTCGGTGCGGCCGCCTTCACCAAAAGCAACGGCGATCTCAAAGCCACCCTCGGCGCGATCCTGCACAGCGATGCGTTCAAGCAATCGCTGGGGCAGAAGATGAAGCGGCCATTTGAATTGGTGGCCTCGGCCGTGCGTGGGGTGGGGGCCGAGACCGACGGCGGCAAATCGATTTTGTATACGATGCGCGAGATGGGGCAACCGTTATTTTTGTGGGACGCGCCGAATGGATATCCGGATGTTCAAGGAGCCTGGCTGGGTGCCGGCACATTGCTCGCTCGCTGGAACTTTGGCATGTCCCTGGCTCGCAACGCCATCAAAGGCACGCGCGTGGATCGAGAAGCCATGACGTCGACGGAGATGACGCTTCAATTGTTGGGCGCGCCGCTGCCCAAATCGACCCAAGCCGTATTCCAACCCTTCGCCAACGACCGGCTGGCATATATGGCGTTGTTGATTAATTCACCTCTGTTTCAAGTGCGCGGCTAAACACATGATGGAAAAACTATCTCAAACCCTTCATACTGTTCTGCCGAGCTGGCTGCCGCGTATGTCGTTTGCGCCGCAGGGCCAGGCTCCCCGCGGCGATGTGCTGGTGTGCATCTTTCAGCGTGGCGGTATGGACGGCCTGAACGCGCTGGTGCCGATGGGTGATGCCGATTATTACCGCGCTCGGCCCAACTTGGCGATCAAGGAAGCCAAGTCGAGTGATGACACGGCCGCTATCGAACTCGATGGCTTCTTCGGTCTGCACCCGGCGCTGGCGGCCTTAAAACTGGTGTGGGATGCGGGTCACCTCGCACCCATTCACGCGGTGGGCTCGCCGGACCCAACTCACTCGCACTTCGATGCGATGGACATGATGGAGCGCGGCACGCCCGGCGCAAAATCGCTGGGCACAGGCTGGCTGGGCCGGCATCTCATGACATTGAACACGGGCAATACATCGCCGTTGCGGGCGGTGGGCATGGGCGATATGTTGCAGGCGGCGCTGCGTGGGCCGGTGCCGGCGACGGCGCTCAAGTCGATTGCCGATTTTCACTTGCGCGGCAAGCCGGGCGAAGTTGAAAAGATTCAGCACAGCCTGTCGGCGCTGTATGCCCTGCCCGGCACGCCGCAACCCCTGACCAACACCGCGCACCAGATCGAAGATATTTTTAGCCTGCTCAGCAAACTGAACGTTGACAACTATACGCCGGCCAATAGCGCGCAATATCCCGACGGAGACTACGGCATGGGCTTGATGCAGGTTGCGCAGTTGATTAAAGCCGAGGTGGGGCTGGAGGTGGCGTGTGTTGATATCGGCGGATGGGACACCCATGCGAATGAAGCGCCGCAACTGGCCGTGTTGCTCAAGGAATTTGGAGATGGATTGGCGGCGTTGTGGGCCGATTTGGGCGACCGGATGAAAAGCGTGACGGTGGTGACGATGAGCGAGTTTGGCCGGCGAGCCGCTGAAAATGGCAGCGGCGGTACCGACCACGGCCATGCCAACGCCATGTTTCTGATGGGCGGCGGTGTGGCGGGGCGCAAAGTGCACGGCGACTGGCCGGGGCTTGCGTCAGAAAAACTGGTGGAGCCTGGTGATCTCGCGCTCACCACCGACTATCGCGACGTGCTCGGCGAGATTTTGCAAAAGCGCGCCGGTAACACGGCTTTGGATCAAGTGTTTCCCGGCTACACGGCCACGTTGCGCGGCGTGGTGAAGGCGCGCTAATCCTCGGCAATCATAGACAGCGAATGCGTTGAGGCCGCGCAGATTGGTGGCCGAATCACGCGTCAGAACATACAGAAATGCGCCGTCTTTGCTGATGCACACCCGTGGAGGATTTGTGTTGCTTGCGCCCAACTAAACACGGCCACCCAATGTAAGCCGGCTGGGTGCGGGCTGCTCGAACACCCCGAAGGCATCCACCCAGTGGCCGGAAAAATAAAAAGAGGCGCCGGAATTCAATCCCGCGCCTCGTGTGTGTCGATCTAAGATAACAGCAAGCTTATTTGTTATTCACGTGTGTGACTTTGAATTTGATGGTGCCGCCCGGCGTTTGGACATTGATCTCCTCATTGGTCTTGCGACCGATGAGCGCCTTGCCGAGTGGGGATTCGTTGCTGATTTTGCCATTGATGGGATCGGCCTCGGCCGAGCCGACAATGAGATAGTGCTCTTTGCTGGTGGTGCCGACCTCAGTCAGGGTGACCTTGGTGCCCAGACGAATTTCGTTGGCCGGCCCACCTTTATTTTCGATGAGAACAGCGTTGTTTAAGCGGGTCTCGATGTCGATAATCCGGCCCTCGACGAATGCCTGTTCATTCTTGGCATCCTCGTATTCCGGATTTTCGGTGATCTCACCCTCTTCCATGGCCTCGTGCAGCCGCTGCGCCACTTCGACGCGCCGAACTGATTTGAGGTATTCCACCTCTTCCTCGAGTTTCTTTAGCCCCTCCGGCGTCAAGAATTCCTTATCGCTCATGTAGCTCCATGGCCTCCTTCTGCTTCGTTGTTAGTCGTATTGTTACTGAACTTCAACACACACCCAATTCCTACTGCAAGATTTTCGGGCGTGCGCTCTACAACGAAAATAAGAGGCGTAATCTGCAAACCAAGTTTGCTTACGCCTCTTATCTTCAACCAGTTGCAATTATAACATAGCGGAAGCTCAAATGCATTGCTAAATCATGTTTAGGATTGCTCCGGTAGATTTTATGTATAGAAGCCCCTGCCTTTGTTCGTTTATTAGGAAATATATGCACTGAGCAGGCTCGGGTTGTCTTCCATCTACCAATGCCATTCTAACTTTTGGGTGTACTGTATTCAGCCATGTCTAGTGCTTTTGAACTTTTCGAGCGACCAGAAACCCAAGTCGAGGAG
>JBBQST010000341.1:0-5298 GCA_038213625.1 Thermoflexales bacterium | reverse complement strand
TAGGAGCCGATGAAAATCGGCTAGCAGGTCGGCGGTCACGTCGGCCGGTGTCAGGGGGGCAATGTGCATCCGGCTGTTGTACTCGATCTGACCCGTCCCAGCCAGAACCCGCACAGCCCGGCTCACCAGGTACAACAATATGGCAATCTCGTGGTGCACTCAACATTTAGGGGGACGCACATTGGCACACCTAAGACTAAAATCTGACGCCGGGGGAGCTTCATCCGATGGTTAAAACAAAAACATTCACGCTGACCGCAGTCTGTGTCATTCTGGCAAGCCTGGGATCAGGGTCGGCTACACAGCCATTCGCCGCAGCCCAGTCGGCCCAACGGCCAGCGCAACAAGTCAATTCGAAGCGGCTGCTAGTCGATGCCGGCGACACCACCGCTCTTGCAGACTTACAAGCCAGTGGCGCGCGCTTGCTGGCCGACTACGGCGCATTCGGGTTATGGCAGGTGCCCAACAGCACAAGAACAACCGCACTGGCCGGCCGTGATTCCGTCGCCGTGGTCGATGGATTCAACACCATTCACCTGCGCGGCGGCAATGCCATCGACACCAGCACGGCGGCCGGCACCGTGCAAAATGAGCGCGGGTTGTCGCCGCTGGCGATGACGCCGCGCCTGCAACAAGCTCGAACAACAGCATCCCAATTCTGGATGGTTCAACTGATCGGCCCCACTCAGGATGCATGGCTCGACCAGCTCACCAAGCTCGGCCTGCAAACCGTTGCCTATATGCCCAACAACGCCTATGTGGTGTGGGGCAATGGGGCCGCCATCGACAGACTCAGTTCACTGGCCACAGCCGGCCTCACTCTCGCCACCGAGGTCAAAGGCACTGCCGCACAAGCCACCAGCACCATCAACCCCGTGCAGTGGGCCGGCCCTTACCAGCCGGCCTATCGCCTTGCACCCTCATTGCTGATCTCGGCCACCGACGCCGGCAACACACCTGTCAACATTACGGTGCAGGTGTTGAAGACCGACACCACCACGGCCACGCTCGATGCGCTGGTTGGCATGGCTGGAGCCGTCTTCGGCCGCTCCATGCAAGGGCCATTTCCGCTGGCTCGCATCAATCTGCAAGTGCAGACCAGCCAGTTGGCAGGCATCGCATCTCTGGCGGATGTGTTCAATGTGGAGCCGTATACACCGCCGCACATCAGTGATGAGCGGCAGGGCCAGATTATGGCCGGCAACCTCACCCTGGCTGCAGGCAAAACCGTGCCCAACGGGGCCAACTATTTGCAGTGGTTGCAAAGCCAGGGCGTGCCAACCAGCTCAGCCGCCTACCCCATCATTGCCATTGTGGACGATGGCATTGAGGATGGCGATGACACACCGATCAACCCTGAGTTTTTCGAGCTGGGTAGCACATCGAACCCCGACCGGCTGGTTGCCAACATCAACTGCACGCCCGATGCCAACGCCAACGGGGTGGCCGGGCATGGCACGTTGAATGCCGGCATCGCGCTGGGCTATAACGATGGCAACGGCGTGAATTCTCGCGACGCTGGCAACTATCGCTACGGCCTCGGCATTGCGCCGTTTACGCGTTTTGTGGGCGTGAAGATTTTCGCCAACAACACCTCTTTCAGCCTCAGCCAGTGCGACGATAACTTTTTTGATGTGGTCCGCCTGCAATATCAGGCCGGCGCGCGCATCGGCAGCAACAGCTGGGGCGCGCCCGCTGGCGGCGGCTACACCACCGACTCGCAGGATTTTGACTATCTGTCGCGCGATGCCGATTACGTCGCTGCCGGCAACCAGGAAATGTTGCACGTGTTTGCGGCCGGCAACGAGGGCGGCGGCAGCGGTCTGGCCTACACCATCGGCTCGCCCGGCACTGCCAAAAATGTGCTGACCGTGGGTGCCGGTGAGAACGTGCGCGATCAGGGCATTCTCGATGGCTGCTCCTATACCAACGGCGACAACGCCAACGACCTGATCGGCTTCTCCTCGCGCGGCCCCACCACCGACCTGCGCACCAAGCCCGATCTGATTGCGCCCGGCACCCACGTCATTGGGCCGGCCTCGCGCGATCCGGGCTACAACGCGTCGGGCGTGTGCGGCGGTTACTCCGGCACGCCTGGCACCAATCTCCCCTATTACCCAGCCGGCCAGATCAGCTACACGTGGTCGTCGGGCACCAGCCACTCCACACCGGCGGTGGCCGGCGCGGCCTCGCTGGCCTACGAATACTTTGCCCGCGTCATCAGCCCCGGCAATCCGCCCAGCGCCGCGATGTTGAAAGCACTGCTGCTCAACACGGGCCGCTATCTGAACGGCGTGGGAGCCAGCGGCAACCTGCCCAGCAATGCGCAGGGCTGGGGCGGCATCAACCTGGGTGTGCTCTACACCGATACGGCCCGCAGTGTGCTCGACCAGGCCGTGGTCTTCAACGCCACCGGCCAGATTTACACCGCCACCGGTCAGATTCAAAACACAGGCCGGCCGTTCCGCGTCACCCTGGGTTGGACCGATGCGCCGGGGTCTACCTCCGGCGACGCCTATGTAAATGACCTGGATCTGGTGGTGCGCGTGGGTGCGCTGACGTATCGCGGCAATGTCTTTAGCGGCGCAAACTCAACCACCGGCGGCGTGGCGGATGCGCGCAACAATGTGGAAAGCGTGTGGCTGCCGGCCAGCGTGAGTGGCAGCTATGTCATCACAGTGACGGCCAAAAATATTGCCGGTGATGGACTGCCGAATAACAGCGACCCGACCGACCAGGACTTTGCGCTGGTGGTATTGAATGGCAACAGCACCGGGGCCGGCGTCTCACCCACATCTGGCCTCGAACTGACCGATGTCTCATTTGTCGAGCTCACCCCCTCGAATGGAAATGGCAATGCCGACCCCGGCGAGCGCATTCAACTGGCCCTGACTCTGACCAACATCAGCCTCCTGAATGCCACTGGCATCAACGGCGTGTTGAGCGCGGCCAGTGGCGCCACCCTGATCAACGCCACATCGGCCTACCCCAACCTGGCTCCGGGGGCCGAGGCCAGCAACAGCACGGCTTTGGTAATAGATGTATCGCCCGGCCAGACCTGCGGGCTGTTGCCGCTGGTGTTGACCAGCAACTATGTGATCAATGGCCAGAACCGCTCGACCACGACGCAGTTCACAGTGCCAATTGGCACATACGCGCTGGGCGATATCCAACGCTACACCCGCAACCATTCCCCCGCACTTGTGATTCCCGATGCCAACGAGGCCGGCGCAAGCTCGGGCATGGCTCTGACTGGGGCCGGCACCGTTGGCGACCTGGATGTGCGCATCGGCCGGCTGGATCATCAGTATGTGGGCGACTTGATTCTGTCGCTGCGCTCGCCATCCGGCAAGAGCGCGCTGCTGATGTATCGCGACGGATACAGCGAAGATGGTTCGCCGGGGGCCAATCTACGCAACTTGATATTCGATGACGATGCCGACAATTTCATCGGCGCGATCAGCGGGCCAGGGCCATTTGGTGGCACCTACTTCGGCTACAACCCGCTGTCCATTTTTGAGGGCGAGCCGATTGCTGGCACCTGGACCTTAAAAGCCATCGACGCCGCAAGTCGCGATGCGGGCACGCTTTTTAGTTGGGGTTTAAACATTCGCCCCGCCACATTTGCCTGCAACATTCCACCAACGCCCACCAGGACAGCGACACCGACGCGCACGCCGACAGCCACCGCGACGCCGACCAAAACGGCCACCCCCACTCGCACGCCAACAGCGACCAAAACCAGTATCGGCACACCACGTCCCACTGGCACTGCCACTTCAACCCCCACCAGCACACCTGTGCCGGTATGCAACCCTGTGACCATCGTCCCGGCGGCTCGAATCGCCGATAACGTGGCCGCTGGAACATGCTACGACATCGTGGTGCCAGATGCCGGCACGGTGAATGGCGCGTTGGTCAAAGTTGGCGTCTCGCACACCTTCCTCAGCGATCTGAAGATGGATCTGCGCAGCCCGCTCGGCACCCAACTCACCTTGATGAACCGGCCCGGATTCCCCGCAAGCCTGTATGGCGACAACAGCGATTTGCTGTCCAGCTATCCCATCGAGTTTCGCGCCGGGGCCATTGTCAGCGCCGAAGACATGGGCAAAGTGTTGACCGCGGCGCGCGTGGTCTGCCGCGATGATGGCCAATGCCTGTATCTACCCAGCCCGGATGGGGATGCCGGCTCCATCGCCGCATTCAGCGGCTTCGCCGGCCAGCCCTCACAAGGCACCTGGCGCTTGTGTGTTAGCGACAATTACAAGAACGATGTGGGCACGCTGCAAAGTGTGACGCTGAACCTAAGCTGCACAGTGAGCGCGACGCCCGACCCGAACGCAACACCAACTTCGACGCCGACCGCAACGCCGACGATCACGCCCTCACCCACCGCCATTCCGGCCAGCCGCGACTATTGCGAGCCGATGAAAGTGGTGACGGACACCCTGATCCCGGACAATAAAGCTGCCCCAACCTGCTTTGCCTTGACAATGCCCGAAGCGGCCACCGTCATCAGTGGCATGTTGCGGCTGAGCATGGACCACCCCTACATTGGCGATCTGAAGGTGCAGGTGATTGGGCCGGATGGCAACATCCTGACTGTGCTAAACCGGCCGGGCGTGCCCAGGCTGACCTACGGCGACACCTCCAACTTCTCTGCCGCGTATCCGGTAACCTTCACGGCATCCGGGGTTGTGAGCGCAGAGTTGATGGGCGGCAAGATTGGTGGCACCAGCATCGTGTGCAAGGACGACAAAGATTGCACCTACCTGCCGGCTCCGGATGGCGACACCGGCTCGACCTTGAACTCATTTGCTGGATTTGCCGGCACGCAAAGCCAGGGCATCTGGCAAGTCTGCGTCAGTGACCTATCGGTGAATGATGTGGGCCGGGTGAAGGAGACCACCTTGGATCTGGTGTGCCAGGGTCCGCCATCGCTGGTGCCAGGCGAACTGCCAACGGCCATGCCGGCCGAATCGCCCACGCCCACGTCAACGCCCACAACCGTGCCGGCTACACCCCCGCCCAGTGCCACGCCCGAGTTCGGCACCAACGCCGGCAAGGTCGAGGAGCCGGATGAAGCCAACCAGATTTTTGTGCCGTTGGTGATGCGGGATGCCTCGTCCGAAGCGCTACCGGATGAAACACCTGAACCCACGGCAGCGGCAACCACCACGAACGTGCCAACCGTAGAAGCGACGCCGACAGTGACGCCGGAGTCCACGATCGTGGACATGCCCAGTGGAACGCCGGAATTTACCGCTACACCCGTATTGGTCATGGAAGGGACCTGAT